>CAZHSK010000078.1:0-7146 GCA_964535235.1 uncultured Treponema sp.
TACCACACGATTTCTGATGCGCTCGGCATTCCCACCTGGATTTACAGCCTAGGAACGCCGGTTTTCTCCCTCTTTGTGGTTAAGGAAATTATCGCCAGCACACTCAGGGGAATCAAGAAGAGCACAGCCCAACCTGCCGCGGCAGGCAGCGTGGAAGGGGGTAAATGATGGCTGCCTTGATAGTATTCGGTATTTTTATTGTTCTCTTGATCATTGGCACCCCAATTGGTATTTCACTGGCTACGGCTGCCATGGGCGCGATAATGAACTTCGACCTGGGCACCGCCATGATATCCAGAAACTTCGAAGCTAATATCGCCAAGTTCCCCCTCGTGGCCATTCCCTTCTTCATCCTGGCCGGCGTCCTTATGGAAAAAGCCAAGATTGTGGATGGAATTTCTAAATTCGTTATCCTGGTGGTCGGCAGGGCTACCGGCGGTCTGGCGATCGCAGCGGTCATAACCTGTATTTTCTGGGGAGCCATATCGGGCTCGGGTCCGGCCACCGCGGCAGCATTGGGACTGGTTTTTATTCCCACTATGATAAACCAGGGTTACGATAAGTATTTTTCCGCAAGCACCATTGCCGCCGGAGCGGGCTTGTCCATCATCATACCCCCTTCTATCGCCTTCATCGTCTACGGCAACCTCACCGATGTATCGGTGGGAGCCCTCTTCCTGGGCGGCATAGTACCAGGTGTTATCGTGGGGTTATTCCTGATAATATCCGTTTACCTGAGCTCCAAGAAGCATAATTTCAGGGGCCAATTGCAGCGAGGCAGTCTCAAGGAAATCGGCAAAGCGTTTATCGGCGCCTTTTGGTCACTGTTGGCACCGGTCATTATCCTGGGCTCCATCTACGCAGGCATAGCTACACCGACGGAATCCGCTATCATGGGCGTATTCTACGCGCTTTTTGTTGGTTTATTCGTCTATAGAACTATAAACCTGAAGTTGCTTATATCAGCCCTTTCGGACACGGTTGTCGCATCGGCCACTGTCATGCTGGTCGTGGCCATGGCAGGCATCTTCTCCTGGGCCGCTTCCACACTGGGAGTCATCGACGCTGCGGCGAACCTGGTGTCGAGTCTCACCACCAACAAACTGGTATTCCTTATGCTCATCAACGTGGTGATGCTCATCGCCGGCATGTTCCTGGACGCCATTTCCATCACCTACGTCTTCATGCCCATTATTCTCCCCGTGCTTCTCAAACTCCAGATCGACCCCCTCTTCTTCGGTGTCGTACTCGTAGTGGCCTTGGCGATTGGGCAAATAACGCCGCCCGTTGCGGTCAACCTCTATGTGACTGCCAACATTATCAAGAGCAATATCAGCAACGAAATGGTGAAGTATGTTATTCCCATGGTGATTGTTTCGATTCTCGCACTGCTGGTTATCACGCTCTTTCCACAACTTACCCTTTGGTTGCCCGTGGCATCGGGGCTTTATACGCCCAGGTTCTGAGAAGAACAAGTCCTTGTAGAAACGGTTAAAACGAAAGGCTGTCCGCGAAATGCGGGCAGCCTTTTTCGATTTAGCGCCGGAATCACTTAAGGAATTAGGCTTAGGGATCCAGAGACTTAAAGTGCATACTGTTTCATCTTCCTGTAGAGGGTATTCCGGCTTATACCGAGCATCTTGGCACAGGCCGAGATATTGCCTTCAGTTTCCTTCAATGCCATGACCACTTGTCGTTTTTCCACGCTTTCCAGATCGAGAACTTGGGGTTCTGATATGGCTTCTGATTTAGACTGGATTTTTTCCTGGAGCCTGGCCTGAATGCTGGTATAGATATAGTCGGGCAGCTCCCTCATTGTGATACGATTGTCCCTGGAGATGAGAATGGCTCTTTCTATGACGTTTTCCAACTCCCTGACATTGCCCGGCCAAGGGTATTCCTTGAATGCCGATACCACTTCCTTGTCAATCTCGGGGATAATTCTGCCATGATGAAGAGAATTCTTGGTGACAAAATGAGAAACCAGTATGGGTATGTCATCTAGCCTCTCCCGCAAGGGGGGCGGTTGCACTCTGAGTACATTGAGCCTGTAATAAAGGTCTTCCCTAAAGGTGCCCTTCTGTATTTCTTCCCTTAACTTTTTATTGGTGCAGGCGATTACCCTGGTGTCTACAGTGAGTGTTTTTGTGCCTCCGATTCTCGTGAAGCTCAGGTCTTGGAGAACCCGCAGAAGTTTAGCCTGCATGTCCTGGGGCATTTCGCCAATTTCATCCAGGACTATTGTACCGCCATCGGCCTGTTCGAACTTGCCCTGGTAACCTTCCTTTCGGGCCCCTGTGAAGGATCCAGATTCGTAGCCGAAGAGCTCGCTTTCGATAAGAGAATGAGGAAGGCTGGAACAATTGACTATGACCAGTGGGCCTGAGGCTCTGGCGCTGGCCTGATGGATAGCATGGGCAAACATCTCCTTGCCCGTCCCGCTCTCACCCTCGATGAGCACGGGAGCGTCGCTCTGGGCGGCGACCCGAGAGAGGTTGATGGCTTCCAGGAACACTGCCTCGTTTCCGATTATGTCCGAAAAAGAAAATTTCGCCTTGGCTTTGGCGGTTTTAGGATGAAGTCTGTTCATGGTTTCGACAAGCTTGAAGGTATCGATAACCCCGAGGAGTCTGGACTGCCTGTCCCTGAGCACTATGGCCGACTTGATGAAGCGCAACCTGCCCCTGCTGGGGCTCTGGATTAGAACTTCCTTGTCCAGGTACCCTTTGCCGCTCTCCAGAACATCCAGGATAACGGGATGAAAATCGACGATTTCGGTAATGTGGCGTCCTTTGGCGCTGTTCTGGTTCTGGCCAAGGATCTGTGCTCCTAATCTGTTTATGTGGATGACAGTACCATTTTTATCCAGGATGAGGATTCCAGTCGCTATTGTCTCCACCAGAGATTTGAGCAGGGGGTCCTGTGCGAAAGCGAGAATAATTGCCTCACCTGAAGATCCTCTATCCTTATCCAAATCGATGGTGAGGGTGCTGTTTGTCCATGGGATCATGCCTGTGCCTCAGTTCTGAACATTTTGAATATTGTAGTGTCATATTTTGGAACAGTCAAACGAAAGTGCACTGCGAATAGCCGTTAGTGGCCGGTTTGGATGCTGTGCCACAGAATAACCAAAGATGCGTTAAAGCCGGTTAAAGAGGCAGAATTCCTGGAATCTGTCAATGTTCATGATGAAGCCGGGCTTAGGCATGATTATTGCAAGCAAATATATGGGAGGAATCTATGCCGTTTCAAAAACGAGAATTCCCTGATAAATTCGCGGCACTGAGCAAGGAAGACAAATTGGGTCTCTTGCGAACAATGGTGAGAATCCGCGCTTTCGAGTCTAGGGTTGAGGAGCTTTTCCTCAACAGGAGAATCCCGGGTTTCGTACACCTTTATATTGGTGAGGAAGCTATCGCGTCGGGGGTTATGGCCAATCTGGCCAAGAAGGATTGGATCACGTCCACCCATAGAGGACACGGCCATGCCATAGCCAAGGGTGCCCAGATAGACCGGATGATGGCCGAGCTTTTCGGAAAGACTACCGGTTACTGCAAGGGAAAGGGCGGTTCCATGCATATCGCCGATTTTTCGGTGGGCATGCTCGGGGCCAACGGCGTTGTAGGCGGTGGCTATAACATCGCCGTGGGCGCGGGAATGTCGTCCATGATCAAGAAAACCGATCAGGTGGCTGTCTGTTTCTTCGGCGACGGCGCATCCAACCGCGGGACTTTCCATGAAGCCATGAACATTGCCTCGGTATGGAAATTGCCAGTTCTATTCGTCAACGAGAATAACCAGTGGGCATCCACAACGCCCACATCCTTCGCCACTTCGGCGGCTCACATCGCAGACAGGGCCAAGGGTTATGGCATGGAAGGCTATACGGTGGACGGCAACAATGTGATCGAGGTATACAACGCTGCCGCGGCTCTAGTGGAAGCCGCCAGGAAGGGCAAGGGCCCCGCCCTGCTAGAGTGCCTGACCTATCGTATAAAGGGTCACTACGTGGGCGATCCGGAAAAGTACCGAACCAAGGAAGAGGTGCAGAAGCACTTCATCGAGAATGATCCGATCACCCGCTATGCGGACTGGCTCAAGAGCAAGGGCTTGATCGACGACGCTGCTTTCTCCGCCATGAAAGCCGATGCTGAAAAAGAAGTGGCAGCAGGCGAAAAATTTGCCGAGGAGAGTCCGTTGCCAGAAAAGGAGGACGCCTACCACGACCTCTTCTCCTTCTCTCCCAGCGAATTCCCGGAGGTGGTCAAATGAAGACAATTACTTTTTCCCAGGCCACGCTCGAGGCCATGCGCGAAGAGATGCAGAGGGATCCCACGGTATTCGTCTATGGCGAGGATATTGTTCGCCAAGGCGGCATCTTTGGTCAGTTCAAAGGTTTGCCTGAGGAATTCCCCGGCAGGGTGCGGGACGTGCCCATAAGCGAAACCATGATAGTCGGCGCTGCCTTAGGCGCGGCGCTCACCGGCACCAGGCCTGTTGCCGACATGCACTTTGCCGACTTTATCGGCGTGGCCTTCGACGAAATTGTCAACCAGATCGCCAAGAACCGCTATATGTTTGGGGGCCAGGCCAATATTCCCCTAGTCATCAGGGCTCCGGATGGAATCATAAACTCCGCCGCAGCACAGCATAGCCAGAGCGTCGAAGGCTGGGTGCAGAATATTCCGGGCCTCATCGTCGTAGCCCCCTCCAGCCCCGCCACGGCCAAGGGGCTGCTCAAATCGTCCATTCGGCAGAACGACCCTGTGATCTTCTTCGAACACAAGGTTCTGTATCCCCAGAAGGGTCCAGTTCCTGAGGAGGAATATCTCACCCCCATCGGTAAGGCCGAGGTGAGGAAGCCGGGCAAGGATGTCACGATTGTCACTTACTCCATCATGGTGCAGAAATGCGAAGAAGCGGCCATGGAACTGGAGAAGGAAGGTATTTCCGTGGAGGTGATCGACCTTCTGACCTTGAAGCCCCTGGATATGCAGACCGTGATCGAATCGGTAAAGAAAACCCATCGCTGCGTGATTGCCCACGAGGCTGTGGTAACCGGAGGCCTGGGTGCGGAAATCGCTTCGCAGATTCAGGAAAAAGCCTTCTTCTATCTGGATGCCCCTGTACTGAGAGTGGGCGCCAAAAACCTGCCCATAGCCTTCAGTTCGGTGCTGGAAAAGTTCATAGCCGCCAACCAGGATGATATAAAAAAGGCCGTTCGTACCGTTCTCTACAGGGAGGGCTAAGCGATGGCGTTGAATATTCAAATGCCCCAACTCGGCCTTACCATGAAGGAAGGGCTGATTGCCGAGTGGAAGAAGAAACCGGGAGATCCCGTTGCCAAGGGCGATGTCATCTTCTCGGTAGAGAACGACAAGGCCACCGTGGATGTGGAAGCCCAGGGAAGCGGCGTGCTGGCGGCTGTCTATGTCGAAGAGATGGTGACAGTGCCTGTGGGCACCGTAGTGGGAGTGATCGCCGAGGCTGGGGAGAAGATTGAACCTGTGTCGGCGAAGGGCTCTGCGGCCGGTAGCGGTAAGCCGTCGGCTCCTGAGGGAAAGACGGCCGTTCAGACAGAGCTACGCACTGCGGAAAAAGCCCAGGAATCGAAGGCTCAGACCTCCGGACTTTCCGGAACAGCCCCACAGAAGGCATCCCAGGCCGACGGCTTTGTCCTAGCCTCGCCCTTCGCCCGGCGAACGGCTGAGGCCTTGGGCATCCCCTTAGGCGATGTGAGGGGAACGGGTCCCGAAGGTGCCGTGGTGGGAAGAGATCTTCCTAAAGCCGAACTCTCGTCTACGGTCGTATACGGGAAAGCCCCCGCTGTGGCTTCCGGAACGGGCAATGCGTCTAAGTCTTCTGCTGCTTCGCCGGAAGCCGTCGCACACGAAGACGGGAAAGTGATCAAGCTTTCAAAGATTCAGGTAATTTCTGCGGAGCGCTTGACCGAAAGCTGGAAAAATATTCCCCAGTTTACCCTGTACGACGAGGCCGACGCGGAAGCTATTCTAGATCTTACGGCTGAGTTCAAGCAGAAAGGCGAACCCGTGTCCCTTACCGTGGTTCTGGCTAAGCTCTTAGCCCATGCCGCAACCGCACACCCTTTAGTGAACGGCTCTTGGCTGGGCGATGGTCGCGTCATGACCTACTCCACGGTGAACGTGAATATTGCCATGGATACCCCCGAAGGCTTGGTGGTCCCCGTGCTCCGCGACTGTGCGGGTCGAGGCTTCAGGGCACTGGGTACCGACATGAAAACCTTGGCGGAAAAGGCCAAGGCAAAAAGCCTGAGCCCGTCGGACTACGAAGGCGGCACTATAACACTCTCCAACCTGGGCATGTTCGGCATCAAGCGGTTCAGGGCTATTGTGAATCCGCCCCAGACCGCTATCCTGGCTGTGGGAGCCTCCAGCGACAGGCTCGTGCCCGGCGAGGAGGATCTGGAGACCTACAAGGCGATAGAATACAGCATTACCGCCGACCACAGGGCCGTGGACGGGGCTTACGCAGCGCGGTTCATGGCTACCTTGAAATCCCTTATTGAGGATCCATACCTCCTGCTCTTATAAGCCGAGGGCTTTCGAAAGGATTGGATCGGTGTAGACTCAGGCGGCCGCGGAGCCATTCTGGCTCCGCGGCCGCCTTTTCTTTGCCCTACGTTACTTTAGCGAAGGCTCAGCCCTGGGGCTTACGCCTTATGCACATTGACGCTTCCCTTGAGTTCGGCCCCTTCCTGGATGGCCAACTCCTTGGCTTTGATGTTTCCATCCACTACCGCTTGAGACTTGAGCACGATCTTAGTCTCCGAGTCCAGGTTGCCGGTGACGCTGCCGTTCACCTCTATCCTTTCGGCTTTAATGTTGCCATGTATGCTGGATTTTTCCTCTATGATGACGGCTGAGCCTGCGCTGATGTCCCCTCCAATGCTACCGGCTTCCACCAAGAGGGAGCGCAGGTTTACATTTCCTTCGATTTTACCCCTTACGATGCAGTCACCCTCGCTCAGCACATCTCCGAGGATCGTGCCTTCGACGAGGATGTTAGCTTGGGAATTTACGGTTCCCTTAATAACCATATCCTCGGTGATCACCGCCACGGGTGTGGATGCTTCGCTTTTATAGACCGTGGGCACAGCTCCGCCGG
>CAZHSK010000079.1:0-7120 GCA_964535235.1 uncultured Treponema sp.
GCCCGACCGCAGGCCGATAAAATACCCCCCCGACACATCGTATCCCCCATAGAGGGATAGTTCGAAGGGGTTCAGCCCAGCGAAACGAAGAGTAGCCGAGAGACTTAGGCCCGCGCTTAGGAATTTAGGCAGCACCGCTGGAGTGGGCGGAGCCGGTAGTTCCCCAAAAGCCCAGACACAGTCGACATAGGGACCAAGTTCGACAGATTCCACCAGGAGTATCTCACCCGCATCGAATTCAAGAGCCCTGGCCAGCCAAATCAGCTCGATAGCAGAAGTGGCCGGAAGAACAGCGGAAACGGATGGGGCCACCCCTCTATAGCTATCCCAGCGCCCGAGGCCCAGACCTGTGCCCTCCATACCGTAGCGCCCAGAAACCCTGCCTCTTAGAGCTACCGTGTCGGCCAGGGAAAATCCCGCTTTAAAACTCGCCAGCGGTCCTGAGTCCATGGATAGTCCTGTGCCGCCCGAGACAAAGTAGCCGGTTCTTGTCGAGAAAAATCCAGGGAAATCCATTCCGGATCCTGGCGCTCGCGAAGCGAGGCTGAATCCCGCCTCGGATTCCCAGCCACCAGCAACTGAATCAAAGTCGTAACTCAGAAGTCCAGAAAGGTAGGGTTCGAAGTTCAGGGCTGTGGTACCGAGTCTCCAGGAAAGACCGGTCCTTGCTTCTATGCTTTCGGGCTGTAAAAAAGGAAATCCGGCGCCTATATCACCATAAAGCCTTAAGCCCGCATCAATGCGTATGCTGTCTCCTGGGTTGGCGACAAAATCGGCGGCGATGCCCCAGGCCTTGCCCGGAGAGGCATTCCAGCCTACCAGGCCACCTATAAAAGCCCTAACCCTTCCCAAGGCGAGCCCAATCCCGATGCCGACATAGCCTTGATCGTCAAAGCCTGCGATCTTCGGCTCAGAAGGCGTGAACAATCCTACCTGTGGCCTAAGTCGTAAGGAGGGTTCCACCGAGGGCAGAGCGCCCCGTCTATAGGCATCCAACTTGGGCGGCACGCTCCTTCTGTACTCCGCCCTATTAAGCTCCAGAACAGGATTCGGCACCGAATCCCGAACAGGCAGCCATTTGGACAGCTCAGATAAAATCTTTCGCGCACTCTCCCTGCCCCGCTGTATAATCGCCTCAGGACTGGCGAATTCCATGTAGGAGAACGATTCCACATCATTTCGAATGACAAAGGGAACTGAAGCGAGCAAATCCTCCATCCCAGTCCTGTTCTTGCCAATATCCACAACCATATTGAGCACCGTAATGGGATTGTCGAAGTCCATGGCCTTGTTGTAGAGCGCGGTGGCTACGATTATCCGGGATGAGTAGCGGGCAGCCAGGGCTATGGGAACCAGGGTGGTAGCACCCCCATCCACTAGGAGGGTATCGCCGAATCGCTTGGGTTCGAATATAGCGGGCATGGCAAAACTGGATGCCATTACCCTATCCAAGTCGCCTGAGGCAATTTCAACCCTTCGACGCGTTGTGAGATCTTCGGCGGTTATCACAATAGGTATAGGAAGCCCTGCGATGTCCAGGTTCCCTGCCAAGTCCCCTATGAGGGCCTCGAAGGCATCCACGTTAATGAGACCGCCCTTAGTAGGCAGCACAAAGTCCAGGTACCGCTCGGCAGGCACCGCCTGCACAAACTCGGCGATGAGGGAGGGAGCCATGCCAGAGGCATAGAGCAGACCCAGAATGGCCCCCATGGAATTGGCAACTATAAAATCAGGCCTAATACCCTCGCTCTCCAAGACTTCCAGCATACCTATGTAGGAATAAGCCCTGGCGGATCCTCCGGCGAGCACCAGACCCAGAGGCTCCCTGCCCTGAGCCTTCACGGTGGCTATCTTGGCTTCAAAGTCATCCATGCCTACCCTGATGGGCTCCACCACAAGCCGCAAAGGATCATTAGAGGGGAAGACAATATCTGGATGCTGGGCGGCGGCGCCCAGAACGAAGCTCGTGGTGAGGATAAGGGCCAGCATTCTGCGAATGGTCATGAATACACTATACCCTGCCGCCTGTGAACGATCTATCGACGCGTAGATGCTTTTCTGCTATTCTTTTTGTCATGAATGAACATCCTGCTGATACGGCCGAGGCCCCCTCGGCCGAAGCCGACCCCTTCAGTAGTAGCAGCATCCTCTCCAGAGGCTTATCCCAATCCCGTATATCTAGTTCATTGCGCCCCGAGGCAGCTCATGCTGCTTGAAATAGCACTCATTCTGGGCCTCATCATCCTAAACGGCTTTTTCTCCCTGGCCGAAATGTCCATAGTCTCCTCCCGCAAGGCCAGGCTCAAGCACGAAGCCGATATGGGAAAGAAGAATTACAGTCTGGCCCTGGCCGCCGCCGAACAACCCGCACGATATCTCTCCGCAATCCAGGTTGCCATAACACTTATCGGAATACTCACCGGCGCCGTGGGAGGCGCCACGGTATCCAGAAACCTCGGCGTTTGGATGAGCGGATTCCCATTTCTTGCCGCCATAGCCCAGCCCGCGTCGGTGATCCTCGTGGTTATAATCACCACCCTTGTCTCGGTGATTTTGGGAGAGCTCGTGCCTAAAAACCTGGCCCTTTCCAAGCCCGAAGCCATCGCCGCCAAGGTAATACGACCCCTCGCCTGGGTAAGCGCCGCTTTTTCCCCCCTCGTGAGGTTTCTCTCCGCGGCGACTACGGCCGTGGTCAAGCTTTTAGGCTTCACCAGGGACGCAGAACCTGCGGTCACCGAAGACGAAGTCATGGTGCTCTTAGCCCAGGGCGCGGAAACGGGAGTATTTGAAAATTCCGAAAAGGAAATGGTGGAAGGCGTTCTGGATTTAGATGATCGCAGAGTTACCGCCTTTATGACCCCCCGTACCGATGTGGTAACCTTGGATCTGGAAGACGAAGCCCAGAGCCTCAAGGAGGAAATCCTCGCTAATGCCCGCTTCGCCTGCCTGCCCGCCGTGGAAGGAGACCTGGACAGAATCGTCGGTATGCTGGATATGCGAAAAGCCCTTGCGGCCATTGCCTCGAGCAAATCCTTCGATATCAGGACTCAGCTTTCGCCCCCAGTCCTGATTCCCGAATCGGTCTCAGCCTTGCGCGCGCTGGCCATCCTCAAAGACAAGGAAGCCAGAACAGGTCTCATTGTGGACGAATATGGCGGTGTTTCGGGCCTTGTCACCATGCCCGATCTCCTCTTCTCGGTCCTGGCAGGACTGGATCAGGACGAATCAGAGGACACCGCAGGTATAGTGCGCCGCGAAGATGGCTCATATCTTGTGGACGGAGCGCTCACAATAACCGAATTCGCCGAAGCCTTGGATATTGACGAGAACGCATTCGACACCAACGATTACGACACGGTGGCCGGCCTGGTGCTCTACTGCATGGGCTCCATTCCCAAGGCTGGAGAATCCTGCAATTGGGATGGCCTCCACATAGAAATCGTGGACATGGATGGCAACAGGATCGATAAGCTCCTGGTGAGCAGAATCGAATCCCTGGACAAGCCGGGAGAGCTGGAAGCCCAGACCTGAGTCTTTTTATTCCTCTGTGCCGAGGTAGGCTACCGCCTCTATTTCGATCAATGCTTTTTTATTGAGCGCAACGATTTGCACGGTACTCCGCGCGGGCCGGTGATCGCCGAAGGCCTCGGCATACACCGCGTTCATCGTGTCTATATCGGCGATATCCCGCAGAAAAACCGTCGTCTTGGCGACATCTTTCATGGTTAAGCCCAGTTGGAAAAGAATCATCTTTAAATTAGCCAGGCACTGCCGCGCCTCGGCCTCCACTCCCCCCGGCGCCAGCGCGCCGGTGGCCGGATCCACGCCCAACTGTCCCGAAATAAAGACATAACTGCCTGCTTTAACCGCTTGGGAATAGGCGCCGAAAGCGCCGGGAACAAGGGATGTATTCGCCTTTTCTGGACTCATTTTTTCTCCTTGCCAGCCTTACGCCTGGTAGCGCCGTTTTCCTTGGAGTCCTTGATTTCCCTAAGATACTTATAAATCGTATGCCTGGTGACGCCCAACTCCCCTGCCACCAGTTCCACCGAGCCCTTTATATCGAAAATTCCTTTCTTTTCCAGGGCGGTTACCAAATTCCTGTTTTTCTTGCTTGGGGAAATTCCCGTACTCCGAGCCAGATGCTCCATCTCTTCAGCCACCGACGTGGCCACCCGCTCGCTCAAGTTGGGCACCAGGATTTCATCCGCCGGGCCTTCTTTATCTAAGGCAAGAAATTCTTTTAAAAATCGTTCCATGGGTATGGATAAATCGATATTGATGCAGAAAGCGCCGATGGGATACTTTTCCTCGTTACGGATAACCATCGTAATACACTTTAAAAGAGATCCGCTCTTCGTTCTCGCCATATATGGGCCGGTTATATCCTGCTCTCCCTCTATCGCCGCCCTGGCAACCTTGAGGCCAAACTCGGTGATAGCGTCGCCCTCCTTCCTGCCTGAAACATGGCCATTTACGATTTTTAAAATAGACTTGCTGAAATCTTCGTATGAATAGATTAGGACCTCGCAGCCCGAACCGCTGCAACGGCTTATCATATCGATCATGGGGAAATATCGCTCTAGCAAAATCCTGTCACTCGCAGAAAAGCTTGTCTTCTCCTGACCCTCGATTGCTTTTTGTATAGCCTTCTTCTTGACTTCCTTGACGAGCATGGGAACTCCTATTGTATATTTTTTTAATTATACCATAGAAGCTTGGGTTATGGTGAATTGAAATGGTAAAAAATCGATACTTTTTTAATTAAAAGAGCTAAAAATGCTGTAAAAACCAACGATGTACCAAGGCACCGAGCACAAGCTCGGGATGAAAACTGGCGCCCAGAATATTTCCCTGGCGTACTAGCACCGGATCCTGGCCATGGCGGGCTAAAACCTCTACCTCGGGTCCTACGGAAAGAATCTTGGGGGCCCTAATAAAAACTCCCTCTAATTGAGGGATTCCCGGGATACTGGTAGCGATAGGAGAGCGAAAACTATCCACCTGGGTGCCGTAAGCGTTACGCTTCAGATCTATGTCGAGTACGGCCAGATGCGGCTTCTTCCAGGATTCCACCCGGGCGGCCAGAAGAATTAATCCTGCACAGGTGCCGAAGGTCGGCATTCCCTGGAGAATTCTTTGCCTGAATGCATCCAAAAAGCCAAACCGCTCCAGCAGCGAGGCCATCACCGTGCTCTCGCCGCCGGGTATAACCATAGCCTGGACCTTGTCCAGGTCCTCCCGGGATCTTACCTCGAGTACTTCAGCCCCGGCCTCCAGCAAGGAGGCCTTATGGGCAGCATAATCGCCCTGGAGAGCCAGAACGCCCACCAGGGGCTTTATATGAGAATGTGTGCCCCCTAGATTAGGCATTTTATTTACCAGCCCCGCACGGCCATTCTCTGCTGGTCCTCCAGCTCCGACAGTCCTATGCCCACCATGGCTTCACCTAGGTTTTCAGAAAGCTCGGCTAAAATCTTGGGCTCTTTATAATGCACTACCGCACCCACAATGGCTTTGGCGCGGCGGGCGGGATCGCCGGATTTGAAAATGCCCGATCCCACGAACACCGACTCCGCGCCCAGCTGCATCATAAGGGCCGCGTCCGCGGGAGTGGCGATCCCGCCCGCCGAGAAGTTCGGCACAGGAAGCTTTCCGGTCTTGGCCACTTCGTACACCAGTTCGTAGGGGGCGCCCAATTCCTTGGCCGCGGTCATCAATTCCTGCTCCGGCAGTCTGCTAAGCCTGGCAATCTCATCCACCACAGTTCTCATATGTCTAACAGCTTCCACCACATCGCCCGTGCCCGGCTCGCCCTTGGTGCGGATCATGGCCGCGCCTTCGCCTATCCTGCGCAGGGCTTCGCCCAAATCCCGGCAACCGCACACGAAGGGAACCTTGAAATCGTGCTTGTACACGTGAAACCTGTCATCGGCGGGGGTAAGCACCTCCGATTCGTCGATAAAGTCAGCGCCTAGGGCTTCCAGAATCCTGGCTTCCACAAAATGGCCTATTCTGCACTTGGCCATGACGGGAATGGAAACCGCATCCTGTATTTCCTTGATCATCCGGGGATCGGACATGCGTGCCACGCCGCCGTGGGCGCGAATATCGGCAGGTACGCGTTCCAGGGCCATAACAGCCGCAGCGCCAGCTTCCTCGGCTATCTTGGCCTGAGCCGCATTGGTGACATCCATTATGACGCCGCCCTTGAGCATCTCAGCCAATCCTACCTTGGTTTTCCACTCTGCGCCCTGGCGGGCCGACCAGAATACTGTATCCATCGGGAACTCCTTATCGTTGTTAGCAGATGCAGATTATCACGAATAAGCTACAGCAAAATCTCCACTTATTCAAGTTTGCCTAAGACCAAAATGCTTGCGCAGCCACGGCACATCGACTAGTCTTACTGGCATGGAACGCCAGCGTATGCGAAAGCGCCTAGCCAAGGCCACCGTGGGTATCGCGGGTCTGGGAGGCCTGGGCTCTACCTGCGCGGTCGCACTCGCAAGGGCAGGTGTGGGCAGGCTCATCCTGACTGACTTCGACAAAGTAGAAGCAGGCAACCTGGACAGGCAGTACTACTTTCGCTCCCAACTGGGAAAGCTTAAAACCGAAGCCCTGGCCGATACCATTCGGGCTATAGATCCGGCAATTATCCTGACGCTGCATTCCATCCGCCTGGACAGCCGCAATGTACTGCCCATTTTTTCCGGAGCCCAGGTCCTGGTCGAAGCCCTGGACGATGCGAGTGCCAAGGCCATGCTTATCGAAACCTGTCTTTCAGGGTTCCTCGACACTCACATAGTGGCAGCCTCAGGCTTGGCGGGCACCGGCGCCTTCGAATCCATCAAGCTTTTCCATAAAGGAAAGCTCCACATTTGCGGCGATTTTAACACCGAAGTCGGACCCCAGCTTCCCGCCGTGGCATCCCGGGTGGGCATCATAGCCAACATCCAGGCCGATACGGCTCTGGAACTCCTGCTTGAATTGCAGCAATAAAACTGAGTACCATGAATGAGAAGGCCGAGCATCAACAAAAAATGCTTTCGGCCGCCTAGAATGGCTTGTTTCCAGGAGGTGACACACAATGGCGGAGCGCAAGAAATTTACCAATCTG
>CAZHSK010000080.1:0-7085 GCA_964535235.1 uncultured Treponema sp.
TTCGGTGCAGTGTTCTTCGCGCGCATAGCCTCGTTGAAAAGAAACCTACTCATACCACTTGTATCAATCTTTTCGTTGATTGGCGCTTTTGCCGCCGAAGGAAGCTTTTCGCATTTACTTATTGCTTTCGGTTTTGGTGTTGTTGGCTATTTTCTCAATAAATTTGGTTTTCCCCTAGCGCCTATCGCTTTGTCATTGATCCTGGGACCGATTGCCGAAACTAGTTTTAGAACTGCATTGATACGTTCCCAAGGCAGCTTGTCAATTTTCTTTACACGGCCAATTTCCTTGACATTTATACTCTTCTCAGTCGCTTCAATTCTTATAATCCTGCTTAGAAAATATTCAAAAGTTTTGATCAAGAAAGAAGCTAATTAGGAGAGCGTGTCTATGGTAAAAATGGAACCGATCATAGTCGAAGGGTATTGCTTCATCGGAGTGGAAGTGAATTTCCCAAAGACTAAATTGCTATCCATTACTGTTCCGGATGTTGGCTATTTGATGTGTGGGGTATTGAACATTCCCGCAATCGAATCGCTTCACTCCGAAAGAGGGATAATCGCAGCTCGCGTAGTAGGGGTTAAAACGCTCCAGGACCTTCTTGAGGCAAGAATTGTCGAGACGACGAAGAATGGAGCCGGACTCGGAATCCATGAGGGTATGACGGGACAGGAAGCGTTGGTATGCATGGCAAAGGTAATTAAGAAAGAATAATACGTCACAGGGAGAAAGCATACATGAAGGGAGCCGATCTTGTTGTAAGTTCTCTGATTGAGAATGGCGTAACCGAAATATTCGGAGTTCCTGGAGACACGAGCATGGGTTTTCATGATGCATTGGCCAGGAGCGGTAAAATACGTTATATACTATGTCGTGACGAAAGAAATGCTGCATATATGGCAGACGGATATGCGCGTGTAATGCACAAGACAGGTGTCGTAGACGTGCCGAGCGGTGGAGGGGTTCTATATGTGCTGCCCGGATTGGCTGAATCCAATGATTCCTCGATTCCTCTTGTATGCATATCTTCTGATATTACGATGTCCAGCGAGGAAACCGAAGCTTTGACAGATGTCAGGCAACTTGAATTGACCGCTCCGGTCACTAAATGGAACTGTAAAATCAAAAATACGAAAAAAATCCCGCAATATGTGGAAAAAGCTTTCAGAATTGCCAAACTTGGCAAGCCGGGAACCGTGCATATATCAATACCCGAGAATATTCACGGTGAGGAAATAACCTGGGCTCATGGTATGGATCGTCTGCCTCCAATCCTGGAATCCCTCAAGAGCGGATCCGGTTCTGCAGAAATGCTCGCGGTCAAGGAAGCGATTATCCGGTCAAAGGCTCCTGTCATCATTGCAGGAGGAGGTGTCCATTCATCCCAATCCTATGGACCACTGATTGAATTCGCCGAAAGAATGCATATATTAGTCGCTACTTCCATAAACGGAAAGGGTTCTATTGATGAAACAAATCGCTTGAGCATAGGTGTAGTGGGTGCGAATGGAGGATCGGAGGAAGTCAATGAAATTATCCGTTCTGCTGATGTTGTGATGATTCTTGGATCTAGGATGAACAATGTAACTAGCATGGGTGGATCGATATTCTGTAAAGGACAGACTATTATTCAAGTGGACATATCTGAAAGTATTCTTGGAACGAATGTCCATGCCCATATTCCGGTTCTTTCCGACATCGGAATGTTCTTGAAAGGTATCAATGATTTGCTTGCTGAGGAGAAGGTAAAAATCTGCGAAAGATGTGAATGGGAAAAAAAAACAGATCACCTATTAAGGCTGAAAAGAGAAAGAATCGAAAAAGAACAAATCGCTTCTACGAAACTGGTGAATCCTGCGGCTTTTTTCAAGGAGATTTTGGCTCTTTCTTATTAAAACACTATTTTTGTGGCCGATTCTGGAACACCTACTCCATATCTATCTTCGTATTGTCGCTTGAGATCCTCAGGAAGGCATACGGTTATGCCACGCGCCCATGGCAGCCTTGGTTATGCCTTGCCAGCGGCTATCGGTGTAAAAGTAGCTAAACCCTATTCTACGGTCATATCAATGTTCGGTGACGGTAGTTTCGGCATGGCGGTCGGCGACCTTGAAACCGCAAAACGCATAGGTCTTCCCATCGTGTTCATCAACTTCCAGAATAATAGCTACGGTTGGATAAAAACGATTCAGAGACTATATTACGATGAAAGATATTTTGCGGTTGATTTCGATAGAATCGATGCCAGCCGCATTGCAGAAGGATTTGGGGTTGCCTCGAAAAGGGTTGACTCCAATGATGAAATAGAAGCGGCGATATCATGGAGCCTTGAGCAGACTAAACCTGTATTATTGGATGTAATCATAGAAACACCAACGGATTTAGTTCCTCCTGTTGTGAAATGGGAAAAGGATAAAGTTTTGCCGGCCCAAGAGAGAAGGAAACTGACCTACTAGATGAGGCGAAGCTGTAAGACATTGATGAAAGCAACCAACTATTTAGGGGAGCTTTCAATACTGGTTTCCGCCTTGTTCCTTTCCTTGGGTACGATTTTTGCGAAGCTCATCAACAACTCCTCAGCTGTGCACTCGTTGGAAATATCCTTTGTGCGTTTCATGGTTGGCTTCTGCATTATGACACCCTACATGATTATCAAGCGAAAGAACCTCAAGCCTGTAAGAATGAAATATGTCCTCGCCAGATCGTTATTGAATACATTCTCAATAGTACTATTCTTTCTCGGAATCCAATACACCAGTGTTACCAAAGCCAATATGCTGAATATGACATCTCCTGTCTTTGTTTTTTTCATGGCGCCATTTCTCAATAAAGAGAGACAAAAACTATCAGGAATACTCTATCTCATACTCGTCATGACGGGAGCATATTTTGTGATCAATCCTGATTTTCGCAGTATTCAGATGGGGGATTTATTTGCTTTGCTATCAGGGGTCGCAGCAGGAGTTTCCACATCGGCTCTGCGGGAAGCGAGAAAGTTTGATGATACCTCTATCATACTTTTTTATCTCTACATTTTTGCGACAATCATCAGCCTTATTATAAGTATCCCCGTCTTCGTCATTCCTTCGATTCAAATACTGGTCTTGATGATACTATCTGGAGTATTCGGCGTTCTGGGTCAATTGACCATGAGTTGGGGTTTTTCTAAAGTAGATGCCTGCATGGGTTCGGTTATTTCAGCATCACGAATCCTTTTCAGCGGAATTATAGGTATACTTTTATTCGCTGATCCCCTTAATCTCAAAACCATTATCGGAGGCACCCTGATTTTAGCTGCTTTGATTGGTGTCAGTGGAGTATTGAAAAAACGCTGAAATGAAAGCTAACGCGCCTGTACTCATTATATAAAACCTTGCGTATGTATATATCGCTGTATATACTGAATCCGTAAGGTGACAATATGTTGAAAGCAAAAGTTTTTAAGAGCGGGAAAAGCCAGGCGATCAGGCTTCCCAAGGAATACCAGGTCGTTGAAAAAGAACTTTACATAAAGAAAGTGGGTAACACTATAATTCTCTTGAGGAAGAGCAATCCCTGGAAAGCTTTTGAGAGGAGCTTTGCTGAATTTTCGAACGACTATCTGATATCCGAAAGACAGCAACCCACCATGCAGGAGCAGGATGGAATCCCATCGTAATAAACTCTCTGTTGTCTCATTAGGAGAACTGGAGTATCGGGTAGCGAAAAGTTCCAATAGAGAGAAGAATAGGAATGCACTCATCGATTTCATATCCGCATTTGAGATCCTGCCTTTCACTGATTTGTATGTAGAAATTTATGGTGCTATTCGGGCTGATCTGCTCAGGAGAGGAATGACCGTTGGAACTTATGATATACAGATCGCAGCGCAGGCGATTTCCAGAAGCTTGGTTTTTGTCACCAACAACTTTTGCGAGTTCGACAGGATACATGGCCTGAAGCTGGAGAAATGGACAAAAGAGCATTAAAAAGGGGAGGGAGTATGCAGGAAAAGGCTAATGGACAGTTTTACGCCCCCAAGGGCAAGGCGGCACCGGTCTGCGCCAAGGGCCAGTTCAAGGTAGGCGTCATAGGGATGGATCATGGCCACATCTACGGTATGTGCAACGGGCTTTCCGAGGCAGGCGCCGAAATCGGGCCGGTGTGGGATCCCGACCCAGTCAAGGTCCAGGGCTTTCTCAAGGCTTTTCCCGGCGCCCGAGCTGCATCATCCGAGGCTGAAGTGCTGGAATCGCAAGATCTGCGGATGATCGCCGGCGCTCCTGTCCCCTGCGATCGGGGCGCCCTGGGCTTGAAGGCCATGGCTCATGGCAAGGACTATTTCTGCGACAAACCGCCGCTCACCACGCTTGAGGATGTGGCCGCCTGCCGAAAGGCTGTGGCGGAGACTGGGCGCAAGTTCGCCGTCTACTACAGCGAAAGGCTCCACGTGGAAGCCGCCGTCTATGCTGAAAAGCTTGTCTCCGAGGGCGCTATCGGCAAGGTCATTCAGATCATCGGCACCGGGCCGCATAGAATCAGTCTTTCCACCAGGCCAGAGTGGTTTTTCGACAGGAAAAAGTACGGCGGAATCTTGGTGGACTTGGGCTGCCACCACATAGAGCAGATTCTCTTTTTCGCCGGGGCCAAGAACGCCCGTATTACCTCGTCCAGGGTGACAAGCTATAAGTACACCCAATACCCCAATTTCGAGGATTTCGGCGACGCTTCCTTTGTCACCGACAACGGGGTCTCGGCTTACATGACAGTCCACTGGTTCACCCCCGACGGTTTAGGCGCCTGGGGCGACGGCCGCACCTTCATCCAGGGCACCGAGGGCTACTTGGAGCTGCGGAAGTATATCGATGTGGCCGCCGATCCCGAGGGCGACCATGTAATTTTGGTGAATAACGAGGGCGAGTACCACTACAAGGTGGCGGGCACAGTCGGCTTCCCCTTCTTCGGCCGACTGGTGCGGGACTGTCTGGACAGGACCGAGACCTCCATGAGCCAGGAGGTGGTTTTCAGCGCCATAGAACTGGCTATCAAGGCCCAGCAGCAAGCCTGGTCCCAGAAATAAGGGGCCTGATGAATAGGCGGCATGGCTGCGCGGCTGATGAATCTTTGATCCTGTGGGTGCAAAATCTCTCGTTCCTTGACAGAGCCAATGATGGAACGTACAAAGGAAGGCAATGAAGTATTCTGTCTGCAATGAACTTTTCGGGGAACTACCCCTAGCCCAGGCCTGTGCTATCGTCCGCCAGGCTGGTTTCGACGGGGTGGAGTTCGCGCCCTATACGGTCTTCGGTAATCTCTCATCTGGCGCAATCCGTAAGGGAGTTACCGAAGTTAAGCGGGCGCTAGAGGGCGAGGGCCTGGCCTATGCGGGCTTTCACTGGCTCATGGCCAAGCCCGACGGCTTGCATTTCGCGGCCCTGGACCCGGCGGTACGCGCCAAATCACTGGATCATTTAAAGCGCTTGATCGAGGCATCGGGCAGGCTGGGCGGGGGCAACCTTATCCTAGGTTCACCCCGACAGCGGAGCAGCTTCCCCGGGCGCAGCACACAGGAAACCCTCAAATATTTGGAAGAAGGACTGGCTTCCGTGGCAGATACGCTCTCGGACTGCTCATCCTTTCTTCTGATCGAGCAGCTATCCACCGACCAGACGGACGTGGTCACCACATTCGAGGAGGCCGCCGCCATGGTGGATCGAATAGGGGCGTCTTCGGTGTCCAGCATGTTCGATTTCCATAATTCGGCTCATCTTCCCCAGAAATGGGACGAACTCATTGGGCGCTATGCTTCTTACATCCGCCACGTTCACCTCAACGAGGTGGACGGCAAGGCACCTGGGACCGGAAGGTCGGACTACGCGCCGGCCTGGAAGGTGCTCCGGGATATTGGCTACTCCGGCTGGGGCAGTATCGAAATATTTGAAGTACCCTCAGATCCTAAATCGATGTTGGAAAACTCGCGGGCTCTCTTCAGACGCCTGGACGGGGAAGAAAAATAATCTCAGGAGGAAAGCATGAACTTTGGAATAGTGGGCACTGGACTTATCGCTGAATTCCACGCCAAGGCTTTGAAGGAGATTCCGGGTGCCAAGATTGTTGCCTGTCTGGACAAGGTGCCCGAGCGAGCCCAGGCCTTTGCCAAGGCTCATGGCTGCGCCGCCTATGACAATCTGGACGCATTTTTGGCGCACAAGGGCCTCGAAACGGTAAACGTCTGCACCCCTTCGGGGCTGCACCTGGACGCCGCCGGGCCGGCAGCGGCCGCGGGCAAGCACCTGGTCATCGAAAAGCCCCTGGAGACCACCCGGGAGCGCTGCGCCGCCATCGTCGAAGCCTGCCGGTCCGGCGGCGTCACGCTGGCCGGCATCTTCCCCTCGCGATTCCACGGCTCCGCCTCGGCTATAAAGGCCGCGGTAAATGCCGGACGTTTCGGCAAGCTCACCATGGGCTCTGCCTATGTCAAATGGTGGAGGGACCAGGAATACTACAGCAAGGGCGGCTGGAAGGGCACCAAAGCCCTGGACGGTGGTGGGGCGCTGATCAACCAATCGATCCACGCCG
Organism: uncultured Treponema sp.; assembly: GCA_964535235.1. GTDB lineage: Bacteria > Spirochaetota > Spirochaetia > Treponematales > Rectinemataceae > UBA2256. The sequence goes on from CAZHSK010000080.1 coordinate 6,559, forward strand.
TGGATCTGCTCCTATGGTTCATGGGCGATGCCGACGAGGTCTGCGCATGGACAGGGACTATTGGCCATCAAGGCATAGAGGTGGAGGACAATGCTGTCGCCTCTATTCGCTTCAAGAATGGAGCGCTGGGGGTGATTCAAGGCTCTACTGCTGTCTGGCCGGGCTTTCTCAAGCGAGTGGAAGTCTCTGGGCTTACCGGCTCCGCGATCATGGAAGAAGAAAACCTGCTTTTCTGGAAGTTCAAGGATGAAAGCCCTGCGGATCAGGAGATACGGCAGCTTTATGCCAGCGCTACCTCATCGGGGGGCGGGGCTTCCGACCCTGCGGCTATCGGCTATCACGGGCACAAGCTCCAGCTTATGGACTTTATCGACGCGGTGGAGAAGGGCAGAAAACCCTTGGTGGATGGAGTCGAGGCGGCCAAGGCGGTGTGCCTTATAGAGGCAATCTACCAGAGCGCCGAGTCGGGTAAGCCGGTAAAGGTGAAATGCCTGTGATCTACTTAAGCGGATTTGCCGACGAAGCGG
>CAZHSK010000081.1:0-6872 GCA_964535235.1 uncultured Treponema sp.
GCAGTGATTTGGTCCGGGTGCTGGGGAATACCGCTATCTTCTATAAACGCCAGAGCGATCCTGAAAAGCGCCAAATCGTCCTTCCGGGTGACTGACCAGAAGCGGATAGGCTGCCGCTAAAAATCTCATTCCCTTATATAAAAGCTGGGGATCCAGCAGCGCTTCGCTGAATACGACTTCTACTCTCTCATCGTTACCTGTCTTTAAGATAAGTTCCGCTATCGTTTTACCCTCTGGTTCATCAGGGCGGTAGAGTTCCTTAAGTCCGCGAGCCCAGTCTTCCATGGTTTTGGCATCGGCGATTATGTCCTGCGCCGAGGATTCCAGGAGGGCCAGACCATGGGCTTCATCTTCGCTGAAGGCCGAATAGAGGGGATAGAAGTCATCCATTATTCCCATGATCGTCGCCATGGCCAGGATTATTTCGTCGGAGACAAAGGCTGGTGGATCGTCTTTGCGGAGCCCTGCCACCAGCACCGGCAGGGAAGCGCGGGAATTGAATATCTGCAGGGCATGGGCTGCAGAAATCTTAACCCGGGGGTTGGTGTTTCTGAGCAGCATGGATTCCACCATGGGAATAGAATCCACATCGCCTATCCTGGCCAGGGCTATAAGGCAATTGCCCTGAAGAATGTAATCTTCTATCTCCAGGGCTTTCCGTAGGTTAGGCACGGCTTCGGTTCTCTGCTGTTTGCCTAGTATTCGGGCAGCTACATAGGCGGTGGTGAAGGGGTGGCTTTCCACCTCCTGCATCAAGGGCCTTACGAGGCGGCTGGAGAGTTTGGGCATGAGTTCGATGGCCAGAAGGGCTTCCATCCGCACTTCGAAGCTGGGGGAGTGGAGATAGTCCAGAAGCTCTTCCTGGGAGAGCAGGGATGCCGATTGGCCTAGTTCCTGTATGAGCTTAATCTCCTGATCGGGGGCCGAGCTCCGATCCAGTCGTGAAAGAAGATCGAATGCCCGCAGGTCTCGGGGCGAGAACATGACGCCCAGGGATTGGGATACGCTTCGCGAGCCTAAGCGCTTGAGCTTGCGCATGGAATAGATGCTGTAGCCTATGACGAGGCAGAGGATGGCGTACAAAACTCTGTAGGCTCCTGCTGTGTTGAGCCCGGCGCTAATGAGCAGATCGAGCAGTAGACCGCCTACTCCAGAACCGAGGGCGCCGCCGATGCCATAGGCGATGTAGTAGGTTACCGAGAGGTCGAGATTTTTTTCCTTGGGAACCAAGGCGAAATAATAATTATGGGCGGCGTTCTCCCCTCCGGCCAGGCCGAAGTTGGAAAGAAAATGAATGAGGGCGAGAATGATGGCGGTGCTGGCCATGGAAAGGCCGAGGACAGTGCCCGAAGGCAGGAAGGCTATGGGTAGAAAACTCAGGATCCCTATGGCGCTGAATATGATCATGAGGGGTTTGGAACCGAGGCGGTCTACCAGGAGTTTGCTTAAAAACCCCATGGCCACCGAGCCTATGCTGGCGATGAGGGAGTAGATCATGACAGCATCATCGCCCTGGGAGAATACTTCCTTGGCATAGACCGGCAAAAAGGATCGTCCCATACCCGATACTAGGGCTAAGGCCATGAAAATAAAAATAAAGCGCCTGAAGGTTTCGTCTTTCGCGGCTTCTTTGGTGGCTGCAAGGAGGGAGCTCTTTTTTTCCGGACTAAAATCCGTGGGTTCGGGCATTCGCAGCAGAAAGAAGCTGCCTGCGTAACCCATGACCATGCCGATGCCTACCCCTATTGCGTAAGTGCCGGGGCTCGCTTTTTCGCCCAGGAAGAGGGCTAGGAGGAGACCGCTCACCATGCTGGCTACTGAACTGGCTATGGATGTGGAGACGACATACTCGCCCCTGTCGGAACGCGGCTTATCTCCCCCTCCAGAGGATATGAAGGCTAAGACAGGATTGTTGCCGATCATGCCCACTCCCCTGGAGAGGGCGAATCCCGCGGTACCGGCCACCAAGAGGCCTATCGCTGCACCTTGATACCCCTTGTTAGCTAGAAGAGGAGCAAAAAGCATGGGCGCAAGGGCTGTATAGCGGCCTACCCAAGCCCAGCCGAAGGTCCATACAATGGGCTTTTTCTTTAAGACCCGCTTTCCCAGGGGCATGAAAAAATAGGTGGAATAGGCTATGGCATTGAGTATGCCCACCACGGCGTTGGAGGCGCCCATGCCCACCGCGAAGAGGGTGATGAAGGAGCCCGATACGAACACAAAGGAAAATGAATTGAGAAGGTTGAATATATTAAATTCCCGTCTCGCCGTTTTAAGCCTGGAGAGGGAGAGCGGTGCGGCCATGGGAGTGAGTATAATATAGAACTGCGCTTTGTGAAATTATCCAAGCCTTGGAATGCGAGTCTTCCTAGGCGTCTTCTGACACAGGGGCAGCCCTCACCAGTTTCTTTTCTTTCCACTTGCCCGTGCGGTAGTACCAGGTTGAAAAGATCATGCCAATCATCCAGCCCGCAGGAATAGACCACCAAATGCCATCGCTGCCCATGTGGAACACTCTGGTAAACAAGAGAGCCATGGGCACCCGCACCAGCCAAAGGGCCAGGACAGTGTTGATCATGGGGATGAATACGTCACCTGCTCCCCTCATGACACCGTTATTGATGAACATGATGCCGAAGACCACATAGAAGAGACCGACGATGACAAGATAGCTGCGGCCTATATCAATGACCATCGGATCCTGGCTGAATATGGCCATGAGGTCGCGTCCGAAGAGAACTACCAGCAGGGTTATGACTAGGGAAATGCCCGAATTTACCGCGATGGCCGAAAGATGGCCCTTGCGCACCCTCTCTGGTTTGCCCGCTCCAATGTTCTGGCCAGTGAAGGTGGTTATAGCCGCTCCAAGGTTCATGGCCGGCATGGCGGCTATGGAATCTATGCGGGATGCGGCTGTGTAGGCAGCCATGGTAAGAGGGCCAAACTCGTTTACTATCCTGGATAGGGTCATCATGCCCAGGGAAACAAGGGTTTGCTGGAGCCCTGTGGGAAGCCCTATCCGGAGCATCTGAGTAAAGCTTGACTTGTCCCAGCGCAGTGCCTTCACATTGAGCTTCAGGTATGGGTTGCGCTTGTTGAGCACCAAGAGGGCACCCAGGAAGGACAAGCCCTGGGCTATTATAGTAGCCCAGGCGGCGCCGGCAACACCCCAAGTGAAAGACGACGACGAATACTAAATCCAGCACCACGTTTATAAGAGTGGAGGCTATGAGTATGTAGAGGGGGGTCTTGGAATCGCCGAGGCCGCGCAGAAGCCCTGCAACGCCGTTGTAACCGAATATGGCCAGCATCCCGGCAAAGGTAATTCTCAAATACGCAGTCGCCTCGGGCAGAATTTCTGCCGGGACGGCCAGGATTATTAGAATGATCGGAGCGAGAAAAAGGCCAAGAACTGTCATTACCAGGCCGGCCGCAAAGAGGAAAATATAGCTGGTGGAGACTACCGCGCTCAGGCGCTTCCAGTCCTTGGCGCCGAAGAATTGGGAAACCAGGACGGTGAAGCCCATGGTAACACCCATGATTAGTGCGAGCATGAAGAATATTATGGGAAAGGATGTGCCCACTGCGGCCAGGGCCGATGTGCCTATGTAGCGCCCTACGACAAAACTGTCGACCATGTTGTAGAACTGCTGGAATATATTGCCGAAGAGCATGGGAAGAGCAAAACTTATGAGCTGTTTTGTCTCATCCCCTTTTGTTAGATCCTTCATCCGTAATTTTCTCCATCTGAGCCTGCTGCGTCTTTGTGCTAGTGCTGCTTGGCCTTTTCCCAGAGTGCGTCCATGCTGTCCATGTGCTCCGCCGACATGGGCAGTCCCTGGGCTTTCATGCCTTTTTCCACTGCCCTGAAGCGCTGTGAAAATTTTTCATTGGTTCGCTGCAATGCTATGCCTGGATCCACGCCTAGGCTGCGTGAGAGGTTTACCAAGGAAAAAAGCAGATCGCCCAGTTCGGACTCCAGTTCCTCCAGGCTGCCCTTGGCCATAGCCTCGCGGGCTTCGGCCAGCTCTTCCTCCACCTTGTCCCAGACCGGCTCGGGACTCTTCCAGTCAAAGCCTACCTTGGCAACCTTCTTCTGAAGCTTGTACGCCCTTTCCATGGGGGGCAGGTGGCGCGGCATATCGTCCAACAGGGAGTCTTTCTTGCGCCTGCCTTCCTTCTGTTCCTTAATCTTGTTCCACTGCTCTACCACCGCGTCCGGCGTTTCGGCCACGGAATCGCCGAAAACATGGGGGTGCCTGCGCAAGAGCTTTTCCGATACAGAATCCAGGGCATCGGCTACGGTAAAACTATCGTCCTGCTCGCACATATACGCCGTCATGGCGGCCAGGAGAAACAAGTCCCCCGATTCTTCGCGAATATGCGGGATATCCTTTTCGCCGATTGCCTCCACCAGTTCGTAGGCTTCTTCCACTATGTTGCCGCGGATGGATTGGATGCTCTGTTCCCTGTCCCAGGGACAGCCGTCGGGGGCCCTCAAGCGGGCAACGATGGCATAAAGTCTTTCAAAGCTATCAGCGGCTTTCCGGGCTCCCGGCAGAATAGTCTGGGCAGACTCCCCGGCAAGCTCGGCTAGGGAAAGCTGAATGGATTGCATGAATACCTCTTGGTGGCTTCCACGATAAAGAATATGTTAAAAACATACAATATCCGAGCTCAGTCCAGGAGAGAGAATCCGGCACACTTGGCCTTCAATTCGGACTTGTCGTGGACATGAAACTTTCTGTACACCCTGGCCAGCGTGTTGCGCACCGTCGATTCACTTACGCCGTGTTCCTGGGCTATTACCTTCATGGGTTTATCCGCTAAAAGTGACTTAAGATAGGCTGATTCCTTGCCGTTTATACCCATACTGGAGAGCTTGAGCAGGGGTTTGGGCTCCCTAAGATAGACTATCCAGCGTTCTCCATAGACGATAAGCAGAAAAAGGAGAAAGAGAAGGAGAAACAACAAATAGAATAATATTGTGGTCAAGTCCACTCCTGCGCGTAATCCAGTTATAGCCTGACAGAGAAAGAAATATAGGATAGAAACAGCAAATTTTGCGAGTTTCCAGCGATCAAAGAATCCCAGCCTAAAAAGCAGTATCTCTGCAGCGATAAAGACACCCAAGCCGAACGCAGGAACGTGAGCATAGATCATGGGCAGGGGAGTCAAGGCCAGGAGGAGTATGGGCTGAATCCAGTGGAATTTAGGCTTAAAGGCGCTGAATGTGAAAAGAGTGGAAAATATTGCGACGCTTATGAGCATGGGATGCACTTCCCATAAGGCGCGTATGTCCCTATGCCTGAATGGTTCGGCCCCCAGATAGAGCAGAAGATATGCACCGCAGTTTAGGGCAAAGAACAGGCCAGTCCTTTTGAAGAGGGAAGAAATCTGCCGTTCGGAACCCTCGCCGTTCATTGCAGGCCCCCATTGAGAAATGCTTTTCTTTCGCTCCTGTCACTTTGTCTCCTAGCACTTTTATTTACCTGCGTTATAACACGGCCTCTGTAGCCGGTGAAGAGGCGGATTGCGTCATTGTCAATTTTTTAGCCAGTAGATATTTAAAGGTGGAGTATTACTTTTTTTTCTTTCGGTCCAGAAATGACGATCCGAGAAATGCGGCGCCTGAACCTGCCATATCGTACAGCATGTCCACCCACTCGAAACGCCTTGAACTTGTCAGAAGCTGAAGGAGTTCCGAAGTCAATATGAAGAGAAGTATGAAGGCTAGGCTATAGAAAACCGAAGGGCGGCGTTGCTTGTCCCGGCGGTATTCCAGCACATAGGAAAGAGTGAATATGAAAAAGAGAGCCAGGTGAGCGAGTTTGTCTATTCCCACAAAGCTGGGCATGGATGAAAAGCTGGAGGAAGGCAGTAAGAGCGCGACAATGATGAGGCAGGCAGAAGCGATGGTGAATTTGTAAGCCGCTATCTTTTTCATATGAAAGCTAAAGTAGCCGAGCCGTGAATTAGGGTCAAGACCTTGGAGGCTTGCATAGAAAGTGGGTAGGGCAAGGGGAACTTCGCGGCAAAGAAAGGGGCGGCCCGGATGGGCCGCCCCTCGCCGCCATTCTTGCGCACAGATCTTGCGCGCCGGCGACTATCGCGATAGGGCTTAGAAGCTTCTATCGGCTATGTAACGATATTCCTTGTACCTGCGCTCGATGAGCTTGCGCTGCTTTTCGAGGAGCATGGAAGCCCTTTCGGGATTGGCTTCACGGAGGGACTTGAAGCGCACCTCGGCATACATGTAGCCGTCGAGCTTGCTGTAATCCGGCTCCTTGGAATCCAGCTGGAATGGATTCTTGCCCTGGGCCTTGAGCCTGGGATCGTAGCGGTAGAGGGGCCATACGCCCGACTCCACGGCGGCCTTCTGCTGATTCATGCCCTTCATCATGTCTATGCCCTGGTTGATGCAGTGGGAGTAGGCGATGATGATGGAGGGGCCGTCGTAGCTCTCGGCTTCCCTGAAGGCCTTGATAGTCTGGCTCATGTTGGCGCCCATGGCTATTTGGGCAACGTAGACGTAGCCGTAGCTCATGGCGATCATCCCTAAGTCCTTCTTCATCGTCTCCTTGCCCGCGGTGGCGAACTTGGCGATGGCGCCCACGGGGGTGGCCTTGGATGCCTGGCCGCCGGTGTTGGAGTAGACCTCGGTATCCAGTACCAGGATGTTGACGTTCTTGCCCGAGGCGATTACGTGATCCAGGCCGCCGAAGCCGATGTCGTAGGCCCATCCGTCGCCGCCGATGATCCAGACGGATTTGTGCACCAGGCTTTCGGCCAGGTTCAAGAGTTCCTTTGCCCAGCTTTCCTTGGATCCGGAGATGGCCTTCTTGAGTTCCTCTACGGAAGCCCGCTGGGCT
>CAZHSK010000082.1:0-1319 GCA_964535235.1 uncultured Treponema sp.
CTAGGTCGAGCAGACATTTATAGAGAATATTTCCGGCTTCTATATCCGGAACAATGAGCACATCGGCATCGCCAGCAACATCGGAGACAATGCCCTTTATCTTGGCGCTTTCGGCGCTTATGGCGTTATCCAAGCCGAAGGGTCCGTCGACAATGCAAGCTTTGATTTGTCCTCTGCGGTTCATCTGGGTAAGGAGGGCTGCCGTGGCTGTGCAGGGCATTTTATCGGGATACACCTTCTCTACCGCAGCAAGGAGGGCGACCTTGGGGGTCTTCACTCCCAGAACCTTGGATACGGCTACCGTGGAATTGATAATGTCCACGAAGCAGGAAAGATCGGGGGCAATATTGAGACCGCAATCACTGAGCACGAAGAGCTTGTGATAGGTGGGCACTTCGATGACCGCCACATGGCAGGCGAGCCTGCCGGCATTTATGCCCGTCTCCTTGTTGAGCACGGTCTTAAGAAGGGGGGCTGTATCGATGATTCCCTTCATGATGAAGTCGGCCTTGCCGTCTCGCACAAGTCCGACGGCTATGGTCGCGGCGTGGTAGATATCCTTGGCCGACAAAATTTCGAAGGCGGAGATGTCGACGCCGGCTCCATCGTTAGCCTCGGCGGCGGCTGCCGTAATCGCTCGGGGATCTCCCACGAGGATCGGAGTGACAATGCCTGCCTTGTAGGCTGCTGTTGCGGCCTCCAGCACCGATGATTCCTGGGCGGCGGCCACGGCCAATCTGGCCCTTCCTGCGGCGGCCGCCGCCTGGATAATTTCTCCTATGTGATTCATGGCTGGTACTCCCGTGGTTCAATACCGCCCGACAGGACGGCGAATCCTGCCTGGGCCAGGGCTTCCAGCTCACCCTCGCCCGGATAGACAACGATGGGAGCTATGAATGAGCACATGGAAGTTATGCCTTCCACTATTCCCTTGCCGTAGGCGATGCCTCCCGTCAGAATTACCGCGTCCACCTTGCCTGATGCAGCAGCAGCCAAAGCTCCGATGCTTTTAGCCACCTGATAGATGAAGGCGTTGTAATAGAGCGTCGCCTCGGGGTTTCCTTCAGCATGCCCTTTTTCTACAACCCTCATGTCATTGGTGCCTAGGAAGCTTACCATGCCGCCTGCGCCGGCTATGAGTCGACCTACCTGCTTTTCGCTGTACTGGCCAGAAAAACAGAGCTTGGCCAGGGCTCCGCTGGGAAGGGTGCCCGATCGTTCGGGACTGAAGGGACCATCGCCGTTAAGCGCATTGTTCACATCCACTACTCGACCCTTCTGGTGCAGGCCGACAGAAACACCGCCGCCCAAGTGGGCAA
>CAZHSK010000082.1:1329-6737 GCA_964535235.1 uncultured Treponema sp.
ATATGGATATTCGTTTAAAAAGTATGTTGCCCGACACCCTTGCCAGGTCGGAGAGTTCATCCACTACCACCGGATCGGCTATAAAGGCTGGGATACCCAGCGATACGGCGATGTCGTCCGCTATGAGAGCGCCCAGATTGGAGGCGTGCTCGCCATAGACTGCCTCGCTGAGGTCCTTCTTCATGGCATCATTGACCTTGTACACGCCGCCTGGAATCGGGTGCAACAACCCGCCCCTGCCCACTACCGCGGCTAACTGGCCAAGATCGAATCCGGCGGTTTTAAGCTCTTTAAGGATAGTATCCCTGCGAAATTCATACTGGGATGCCACGGTTTTGAAAGGAGAGAGCTCATTCGCGCTATGACTGAGGCTCCGCTCTAAAATCCTGGATTCCGTGCGGAACACCGCCATCTTGGTGGAGGTGGAGCCCGGATTTATGACGAGAATGGACGGATTCATCGATTCCTTCCTTGTCGCTGTATGGTTATCTAGTATAGCACTTCCTCGCCGCTTGGCAAGTGGTTTTTTACATTAGATGAAAAACGATTTCAAATTTTGAAACAGACAGGATTAGGGGAGATATAAAAAGACCGCCCTCTATCAAGGCGGTCCTTTACTGGTGAAAACAGCGAGAATCAGGTTACTCTGGTCTTGTGCCGATTGAGTCTTCTCTTCTTCTTTCTTTTGTGTGTCGCTATTTTCTTGAGTTTTCGTTTTCTACCACAGGGCACGACGATTCTCCTTGCATGCATTTGGTGCGAAATGAGCCTCTTTCACCGCGCAACAGCGGCAATAGTACACGGATACGATATCATCGTCAATACACCGTTCGACGCGGCAATCTGAATAAAATCCATTAGCTGGAAATTACTGCGCTACTTGCCTTTGCCCGCGGCCTTCCGGGAAGTGAGCCTGTCTATGACGATGTTCACTTCAGCCACGAGGATACCGGTAAAGCGCTCAATATTATCGACAATAAACTCCTGGAGGGCGTGGGCGTTGGATGCCAGTTTGGTGCCAAAGGGCACTTCCAGTACCACGGTGATTCTGTAACCTTGCGTGTCGTCCCTTATGGCCAGGCGTTTTACCTTCACCGAGGAGTCGTACTCGTCCACGCAATGTACCACCATCTGCGAGAGGGCGGCTTCCGAGATGGCCACCCTTCCCCGCTTGGTATATTCGGGCCGCACCACCGCCTTTTCATAGATTTTAGGCAGGGAGGCGCCGGAGCCGAAGCTCCGGCGCAGAAAGACGCGGACGCTGTCGTAAAAAATAGATGGATAGTTGCGGCGAATCTCCAGAGCCGGTACGGGTATCACATGCTTCCCTTCTATCTGCCTGGACTGCATAGCCTTTTCTATCTCGGCTTTGGTGGCGATATCCTCGATTTTGATGGTCTTGAAGGGCTGTGGTATCTGAAGCCTTTCACAGATCCGCTGCACCATCTTTTCGCTTGTGCCTATGACCAGGATCTTTCTAAAGCGTTCTCTCTGAAGAGCCTTGGCCACCTCATCCCTGTGGGGCTTATCGTGGAAGAGGGCTGTCTTGACCGCCCCCAGATAAAGAGCTTCTTTTTTGGCTGACTTTCCCGCAATAAGCTGGTCTCCCTGGATGAGGAGACCATCGTCGATTATCATCTCAATCCCGTACTTCTGGGCTACGAGCTTGGCCCGGAAACTCTTGCCTGTTCCGGTGGAGCCCACTAGGGCGTATACCCTTACTCCCCGGAAAAACCAGAAGAGGATCTTGAATAATCGCATCATGTGTAAAAGACACTATAGCGGCAGGATAGGCCTTCGTAAAGAGCGCGCTACTGTCGTATACTGAAGCAAAGGAGTCCCCATGTCGATGATGTATCATCCCGCCACGGGTTTCAATGTCGGAGATCCTTCGGTCCTCCCCCTTAATCAAGATAATCTTCCTTCGGTCGAGGAATTGAGGCGCAGCGCCGATACTCTGATTCTGTCGGCTTCGGGCTGGCGCAAGGTCTTTGCCCACCCTGGACCCGAAGACCAGTACGCACCCTGGTCAGAAGACAGGGAGGCTGACGATTCTCTCTCAGAATCCCTAAGCTCGGCCGATCTCCTGCTTTCAGCTCTGATGGCCGAGGTATTTGGGCGTACAATTCTCGATGTGGCCGCGGGCAGGAAAAAACCGGCTGTATTGCTGGGAATCGACTCCCGGCCCACAGGACCGGCCATAGCCGACGTTTTTGCCCGGGTGCTCATAGGCCTCGGCCTGGATGTGCGGTATTGCTTTATCGTCGCGGCTCCGGAGATCATGGCCTATGCCGGCAAGGCTGGCAGTCTGCCGCTGGATCATCCGGAGAGAGCGGAGGGCTTTGCCTATATTTCGGCCAGCCATAATCCGCCTGGACATAACGGGGTCAAGTTCGGTATTGGAAAAGGTGGCGTGATGAGCGCCGACGAGATAGCCCCCCTCATCGCACAGCTCAAAGCTTTGCTGGCCTCGGAAGATGGGGTTTCCCATGCCTATGCCCTTATTGCTGACGCTGACCCCAAGGTTCTGGCCGAATGCTTCGAGCGCTGCGGGGAATTCAAGCGCCGCTGCCAGTCGGCCTACACCCTTTTTACCCACGAAGTGATCACAGGCTGCGAAAGCCTGGAAGATCAAGGTGCATATCTGGACATGCTGGCCGACGCATGCAAAAGCAGACCGCTGGGTATACTGGCCGAACTCAACGGCTCGGCCAGGGCTCTTTCCATAGACAGGGACTTTTTTACCGGCATTTCAGTGCACAGCGAGTTTCACAACGACAGGCCTCGTCAATTCACCCACCGCATCGTGCCCGAGGGAATTAGTCTCCAAAAGGCCATAGCCCTGCTGGAAGAGGCTCATGCCAAGAATCCTTGTTTCCAGCTCGCGTATGTCCCGGACTGCGACGGCGACCGGGGCAATTTGGCGTTCTACGATAAAACTCTCGGCGAGGCGCGGATCCTCGAGGCCCAGGAAGTCTTTTCCCTTTCTTGCCTCGCCGAGCTGGCCGGGTTGGCCGCGAAGGGAACTTCTGCCCCGGTCGCCGTGGTGGTAAACGACGCTACCAGCGCCCGCATTGAACGCATAGCCGGATTTTTCGGCGCTAAAGTGTTCAGGGCGGAAACCGGGGAAGCTAATGTGGTAAGCCTGGCCGAATCCCTGCGCAGGGAAGCTTGGGTGGTGAGGATTCTAGGCGAAGGCTCCAACGGCGGCAATATTACTCATCCCTCCAAAGTCAGGGATCCCTTATCCACGCTTGGCGCGATGATCCGTCTATTGAGAAGCGAAGACAGTCCGCAGTCCCCCGGACTTTTCAGGCTCTGGCTCCAAGCATCGGGACAGGAATCCGCCTATACTCCCGATTTCGACCTGGCAGATATTATCGCCACCCTGCCTAGATGGATCAGCACCAGTGTTTTTGAGCCCCGGGCGGCTTTGCGGGTGCAGAGCCAGGACAAGATGGCGCTCAAGGCCGGCTACGCCAGGATTTTCCTCCAGGAGTGGGAGAGCAGAAAAGCCCAGCTTGCACAAAAATTTGGAATAGCATCCTGGAAGGCTCTGGCCACTAAGGGCACCAGGGAGTATGAAGTAGGTGCCGACTTCGCGGCTTCTGGTTCGGGAGGCTTACGGATTCTCCTGGAGGGCTCCAATGGACTGGTCCGTGGATTTCTATGGATGCGCGGTTCTGGAACCGAGCCCGTATTCAGAATAATGGCCGACCTGGAGGCGGGTAAAAGAGCCGATGAGGAGTATCTGTTGACCTGGCACGAGGGGATGGTGAGGAAGGCCGACAGCCTTGTGTAAATATGGTCCTTCGTGTAGGATTGGCCCAGCATTAAGGAGTCAGGATGGGTATTCGCGGAGAGCTTTTTTCCACACGTTTCGCCTGTGATGGCAGAACCTATTTTTTCAATGTCAAGCAGAACAGAAACGGCGACGTGTTCCTGAGCATCGTGGAAAGCAAGCCTTCCGAAGGCGAAAGCTACGACAGGCGCTCTATTGTTGTCTTTGGCGAACACATGGAAGAATTTCTCAAGAACTTCCAGACCGCCATAAAATATATGGACAAGACAGGCTTTAAAGTGGATGCAGGCCGCCCCAGCCAGCACGAAGAGCGTCCTCGTAGCGAAGAGCGTCCACGCAGCGAACGATCCTCCGGATTCAGGGAGCAGCGATCCGAGAAAAGCGAGCAGGGCAAGAAGTATGTGCTCCGCTCCAGACCCGAGCGCCCCCGAAGCGATTCTGAATCCTATGCTCCCCGCAGCGCCTCTGGTCCGAGATCCGCCTCGGCATCCCGCGCTCCATCCTCATCACGCTATGCTTCCGCACCAAGGGGCAGGGCAGCTGGCCGGAAAAGCGAAACCGATGCACCTCGCCAGGATAAAAGCGGCAGTGCACCGCTGAAGCGAATTGTGGTAAGAAAGGCCAAGAAACCCGGCAGCTCGGACTAACGCGGTTCCTTGTCGGTGGGAGATGCAAAACCGGGTCTCGCCCACAGCGAAGGGCCGTACTTTAAAATCGCTTTCCTATGTTCTCTTGTAGGATATCCTTTATGATGGATAAATCCGTATTCGGGCTGTATCCTGTCCAAACGCAGCATTAGCCTGTCCCGGGAAACCTTGGCCATTATGGAAGCCGCCATTATTGAAGGCTGGAGGGCATCGCCTCCTATGAGCCCGAAACTGGGCCGTTCAAGATCGGGGCAGCGGTTCCCGTCCACGAGTACCAGATCCACTTCCAGACTCAAGGCCAGGTAGGCTCGCCTCATCGCGAGAAGACTAGCCATTAGGATATTGATATGCCCTATTTCCTCCCAGGTAGCCCAGCCCACCGACCAGTCCAGGGATCTTTCCTTAATGATTTCGTAGGCATTTTCCCTTTGCTTAGGGCTTAAGGCCTTCGAATCGTCCAGTACATTGAGGGGAAAATCAGAAGGCAATACGACCGCTGCGGCACATACCGGACCTGCGAGCGGACCTCTTCCCGCTTCATCAATGCCGCATATCGCAGTAAGCGGCAGCGAAATGGAGCCCAAATCCTCTGCCCTAAGAATTGTTTTCATGCCCATGCTCCGATAGAAGCTCAACGGAAGTGCCGGTCGGCCAGAGGGACTTTCCCCTTCGGCACAATACTGCCTCGCAAAGCATCCAAGCCGGCTTCCAGGCATATATTTGTGTAGTAATAAACCGCCAACACAGCTTTAGCCCAGGGTGCGTGGGCTGCATGAATGGGCGATAGTACCGAAATGATCGCCACATCCACGCCAGCTTCGTGGGCTGCGGCCGCAAACTGCATTCCGGCCCTGTTGGCCACGCAGACAATGGCCGCAGAACAACCGCGAAGGGCCTCTTTGAAGGCCGCCAATTCTTCAGGACGCGCATTCTGCTCTGGCCTGTAGGAAAACTGAAAA
>CAZHSK010000083.1:0-6605 GCA_964535235.1 uncultured Treponema sp.
AGGCCGGGGTTGAAGCCGGCGGCCATGTCGATGACACGCTGGCTGCCCGCCACGGCCATGCGCAGCACGCACTCGGTGGTGAGGGCGGCGGCATGGGGCGTCAGGAGGGCGGTTTCGCAGCTCAGCAAGGGATTGTCGGCTTTGGGGGGCTCGTCCTCGAAGACGTCTAGGCCCGCGCCGCCGATCTGGCCGGCCTTGAGAGCCGCCGCCAGGGCGACTTCGTCGATCACGCCTCCACGGGAGGTGTTCACGATCACCGCATCTTTCTGCATGAGAGCCAGGCGTTCGGCGTTGATGAGGTTGCGGGTGCCGTCGGTTAGTGGGACGTGCATGGTGATGACATTGGACCTGCGGCAGAGTTCTTCCAGGCTGACGAACTCGATCCAGGTGGAGAGGCTTTTCTGGACTGCGGGGGGCAGGAACTCGTCGTAGCCGACGATTTTCATGCCGAAGGAGTCGTAGCAAGCCTTGGCGATGGTCTGGCCGATGCGGCCACAGCCGATGACGCCCAGGGTTTTGCCCCGAAGGTCCTTGGGCAGGTAGGCGTAGCGGACCTTGAAGTTGCCCTTGCGGGTTTCCCTGTCCAGGATGGGGAGCTGCTTGTAGAGGGCGAAGATGAGGGCGAGGGCGTGCTCGGCGACGGTGGTGGTGTTAACCCCCAGGCTGGAGGAGACGATGACGCCGTGGTCGGTGGCGGCCTTGAGGTCGACGTTGTCGAATCCGGCGCCGGTGCGGGAGATGTGCTTGAGCTTCTTGCCCTGGGCGATGAGGTCCGCGTTCATCTTGATGCCGGTGCGCAGGACCACGGCGTCGGCGTCGGCCATGAGGGGGCCTACGACGGCGGGGTCCTTGCTGGGCGACTGGACTACCTTGAGTCCGGAGTCGATCAAGAGCTGCTTGGCTTCTTCCTCGATGGGTTCGGGAAGAAGGACTGTCCATTGTTGGTTCATTGTGGGTCTCCTTTGGGTTTAGCGGAGGTAGCGGCCGCCGACGACGTCGAGGGTGATGCCGGTGATGTAGCTGGCCTCGTCTGATGCGAGGAAGACTACGGCGGCCGCGATCTCTTTGGGTTCGGAGAGGCGCCGCAGGGGTATGGCGCTCATGATGCGGGCCTGTTCCTCTTCGGCTTTGTTGCCCCAGAGGTTTTTCATGCGCTCGCCGGTGATGGTGACGGTGGGGGCTACGGCATTGACCCTGATATTGTACTGGCCGTAATCGTAGGCGAGCTGGCGCATGAGGCCTTCGACGCCAGCCTTGGCCGAGGTGTAGGCCACGCCTGCCAGGGAGGCTCTCCAGTGGCCTGCAAGGGCCGAGATGTTGACGATGGCGCCGCCCTTGGCTTCGATCATGTGGGGCAGGACTGCCTGGCAGCAGAAGAAAGCGCCCTTCAAATTGACATTGAGCACCAGGTCCCAGTGCTTTTCTTCGATCTCTTCGAGTTCGTAGGGGGTATTGAGGCCGCCGCCTGCGTTGTTGACTAGGATGTCGATGCTGCCTAAATCTTTCTTGACCGAGGCCATGACGGCTTGTACGTCGGCTTTCTTGGTAACGTCCATGGGGTAGCCTGCGGCTTGATAACCTTTGGCCTTGAGGGACTCGACGGCAGCGTCGATCTGGGTCTTGTTGATGTCGGTGATGACTACCTTGGCGCCTTCGTCGGCGAGAGCTGTGGCTATGGCGTAGCCCATGCCCTGGGCCGAGCCTGTGACAATGGCCACTCTATTTTCTAAACGTTTCACGATGTGCTCCAGAAGCTACTATTTGGGGCCTGACCCCGAATTGTGAAAAAGGCTCTTTTCGAATCGCTGAGATTCGGAAAGAGCCTTTTTTATTGCATGTATCTAGGTCCTGGGCCGCTTAGGCGCGGTTGTTGAATTCGCGCTTCTCGGCGGGAACCTTGACAGGGAACTTCTTGACTTCCTCGAGGAGGTCGGCCAGGCCCTTGGCGGCCAGTTCGAAGAACTTGTGGCCCTTTTCCTTGGAGGCGCGTAAGGGGTTGCCGATGGTGGCGGTGTCGGAGTACTCGTGGTGCTCCATGGGAACCCACATGTTCTCGCCGCCCTGGAAGGTGACCATGCCGGAGCCGTCATGCTTGCTGAAAGCCGGGCCCATCCAGCGGGGGGCGTGGGTGCGGTCGGGCTTGGCCTTGTCCATGTCGATAAAGCCGCTATAGGCCCAGGCGGTGCTGGTCTCGATCTCGCCGGCGTGCCATCCCGGGGTTTCCTCGGGCGGTCCTTCGACGAGGCCCTTCAAGAGCTCGTAGTTGCGCTCGGTGGGGGTCTTGTACCAGCCCACGAAGGCGCCGGACTCGTAGCGAATCCTGCGAAGAATTTCGTCGATAACCTTGGAGTTGGATCCGTGGTGGGTGACGAAAACGAGCTTGTTGTAGCCGTGGTAGATGAGGCTCTTGGCCAGATCGTATACGACGCGGCGATAGGTATCGCCGGAGAAGGTGAGGGTGCCGGTGCCCTGTCCGAGCTCGCCCATGTGATGGGGGGAGTAGCCGACGGGGATGCAGGGGGTGTAGAGGGTGTTGGAAAGCTCGGCGGCTCTCTCGATTACGCCCATGGCGGTGAAGGCATCGGTGCCGAGGGGGCAGTGGGCTCCGTGCTTTTCGTTGGATCCCATGGAAATGAGGATCGTGTCATTGGTCTTGAGATGCTGCGCTACTTCGTCGTAGCTCATCTCGGCGATATTCAAACTCTTAGGTCTCGCCATTTATTTCTCCTTTTCGCGCTTCTTCGCGAGCGCCTTATAAATGTACGGCTTTTGTGCCGCTAGTTCAAATTAAGAAGCCGCTCTGCTCCAGGTCGGCCTTGAGGGTGGCCAGGTTCTCAGGAGTGAGGCCCTTGTAGGGTCTGCGGGGGAGTCCGCCCGCGAATCCGACCATGTCCATGGCGGCCTTCACGCCGGCCACGCCGTAGGCGCCGGAAACCTTGGTGTTGAGGCTGACCAGTTTGGTGTTGAGTTCCTCGGCCAGGTCGTTTTTTCCTGCCTTTATGGCGTTGTAGAGGTTGGCGCACTGCTGGGGGAAGACATCGGCCAGGGAGAGTACGCCGCCTGAGCCGCCCTTGCGCATGAGGTCGAGGAAGTAGGCTGCGGAGCCAGCCAGAACATTGAATTTAGCCGAAGCGGCGGCCAGGTTTTCGATGTAGGTTTCCTTGGAGCTGTCCTTGACGCCCGCGATATTGGGGTGGGCGGCCAAGCGCAGGGCCAGGGCCTGCTTGACTACGACGCCGGCGTTCACCGAGGGGTTGTTGTAGATCACTATGGGGATGGGGGATGCGTCGGCTACTTCGTAGGCGTGGCGCTCCTGGAGTTCGTCGTTCATTTTCTTGGCGAAAAAGCAGGGCATGAGGACAGAGGCCATCTTGGCGCCCTTATCGGCTGCTTTTTTTACCAAATCGATGGTCTCCTTGGTGCTTTCGGCGCCGCAGCCGGCCATGATCACCTTGTCCTTGGCGGCGGTCTTTACCACCAGCTCGAGAATCTTGAAGCGCTCTTCGATGGACAGGGCCTTGAACTCGCCGTTGGTGCCCAGGACAAAATAGCCCTTGAGGCCGGTGGAGTTCATCTTCTCTACGTTGCCAACCAGGCCTTCATAGTCGACTTCGTCGTTCTTGAAGGGGGTAGTCATGGGGGCGAATACGCCGGTGAGCAGATCCATGTTCATTGTGTTCTCCTTGTCTTTGAATATGTTATTGCAAGCAGTTTCCTGCGTGTCATGAATTATCCCGGGCGGCATGGAGCGCGGAGCTGAGCCGCGACAAACGACGCTCCCGATCCTTGGCGAAATGCCGAATTCCTGTCAAGAGCCAGCGGGAATTGAGGTGAGCTTCGTCCAACACTTCTTCCAGATTGCCTCCGCTTCTCCAGCGGTTGTCCCAGTCGGGGCAGAGGGCGTATTCGGCGGCCAGGGGATTGAAAAGCCAGTCTTCCATGAGAGTCTTGGCCTGGGTGGAGACGACGGTGGAGTCTAGCTTGTCTTCAGGGCTGAGGACTTTGTTGCGGTAGGCGGGGCTCTGCCTGGCGAAGAGTTCGGCGCTGGTGACGCAGACTACTTTGCAGTTGAGCTTTTTAATCTTGGGCAGGATGGCCAGAACGCCATCCACGGCGCTGGTGCCCTGGACGAAGAGTGTGCCTCCCTTAGGCCTGGCCGGATCGGCTTCCTGGATGATGTAAGCACCCTTGGCGGCTTCAAAATGAGAGGGTATGCCCAATTTTGCCCTGTCGGGCAACTGGATGGCCGGTCTGGTTAAGTGAAGTGTGATGATGGGCACTTCGGTGGCCAGGGCGGCTCCTAAAAGTACCGGTACTTCGTTGTATTCCCAGGGGTGGAGGTTGATTACTTGGCCCTTGGGGAAAAGCCTGGAGACTCCGGGGGAGAAGATGCCGAAATGGGTGCGGGAGTCGTCGGCGGTTTCGGGGCCGGAGTGGCCCGCCACATAGATGACCTTGCCCATTTTGAGCTGGCAGTCCTGGGTGAGCTGGCTGTAAAGCCTCAAGGAACCATAGACTAGGTATGAAAAGGACGCATATGTAGAGGTGGCTCCCCAGAATCCGTCGAAGTCTTTCTCGGGATTTGTGGAAAGGTTGACGCTGGCCATGCCTGTCATGATGCCTGCGTTGGCGAATTCGGTGATTTCCTGGGGCAGAAGGCTGCCTTCGGGGCTGCCGTGGCGCTGGTACCAGCCGTAGCCAGGGAAGTCGCCGTAGGCTTTGGCGAAGCCGTCGATATTGGTGGAGCCCGCCAGGTCGGCGGAGGAAACCACGAAGAGGGGTCTGCCGTATTCCTTGGCGCCTAGCGCGTTGACCCAGGCGCCCCAACGGGCCAGGGCCGCGCGGTTGGCCGCCGAACTTCCGGGTTTGAGGTAGAGGTCTTTGGGATAATGGCGATAATCGTAAAGCCGCTTGTCCTGGAAGGGGCTGGCTGCTTTGGCTGCGGGCGTGGCTTGCGTTGCTGCGCCGGCTTTTATTGTGCCGGCCGCAGTAAGAGAGCCAGCGGCGCCCAATTTGAAGCCTTCGAGCTGTTCGGGCACACTGTCGCCCAGTTCTACCAGCCGATCGGCCAGGTAGTCCACCAGAGCTTGGTCCTTTTTGAGCACGTCGAAGACGGCTTTCAGGTTGGCCTCGAATTCTGCGGCCAGGGCTTTTTCGTCTTTAGGGGCCGCTCCGTCCACATTGACGAAGGCGGCGCCGTACTTGGCGGCGAATTCCTTGCGCACAGCCCAGAATTTTTCGCTGTTCAGCTTATGAGGGGTGCCGTGTGAGGCATAGTCATAGCTTAAATATCCCCTGCCCTTGCGCGATTTGACCCAGGTTACCGCGGGGCGGAGCTGGGTGTCTTTCTCGGAGACCATGGAGAGAAGGGCGCCTGCGACGCTTTCCCAGTTCTCGCCGTTTTCGGTGCCGAAAACCCGCCAGCCGTGGGATCCGAACCAGTCTTCGGGCGTTCCGTAAACCGAGGAGCTCACTTTGTGCTCGTCGATGCCGTAATCATTCCAGTCCACGACGTAGTAGAGGTTGTCCAGTCCCAGGCCCCAAGCCGAGTTCATGGTTTCGTGGGTAACACCGGGGGTTAAACCCCCTTCGCCCTCGAATATGAAAACCCGGACTTCGCCGGCGCCAGCGCGTTTGAGGGCCAAAGCCTGCCCCGCCGCGGCGGGCGACCCATGCCCCGAAGGCCCGGTGTTGAACTTGAGAAAGAGAGTCTTGCCCTCCATCTCGGCGTGGCCCGAGAGCCCGTCGCGGCGGCGGAACCCTAACAGGTCTTCCCAGTTCATGCGCCTATTGTCGGGCACTAGGTACTTGGGATCGCCCGTGCGTTGGTATTTGAGCTTCATGGCCTCGTTAAGGACGGCCAGGCTTGTGTAAACGAGGGGAATCGCGTGTCCGGCGCCCAGCACGAAGCGGTCGCCAAAGCGTTTTTCGGGTTTCCGTATATCCCAGCGCATGGCGCCGGAGAGAATGGTGGCCAGGAAGGGATAGACCTTCGACCTTGAACCGCCTGGGTGTCCGCTCTGCCTATAATTGAGGATGATGTCCAGGCACTGGTCCACCAGATCCTTGGTTTTTTCCCAGTGGGGGAAGGATGCTGAGAGTTTCGTCACATCGATGTCGTTCCGACTCATGCTTCGCTCCTTCTATTCATGCGTGCGCGAAATACCTATCACGAACCATATCCTGCCGCGCTTTAGGCAGGAAAGAACTTCTTAGGGCGTTTAGATTGATCGTTGTAAAATCCTCAATAGAGAGGCCAAATGTCGTCTCCAGGAGTTCGTATTCTTCGCTCAAGGAGCTGCCGAAGAGCCCGGGGTCGTCGGAGTTGACGCCCACGGACAAACCTGCACCCAAAAGCCTAGTCAGAGGATGCTCACTCACCGAAGGCACAGCCTCGGTGATCCAGTTGGAAAGCACCGATACTTCTAAGTGGATGCTTAAGCGCTTTATTTCGTCCATAAGGGCAGGATCTTGGGTGGCTACAATGCCGTGGCCTATGCGCTGGGGCTTGAGCACCTTTAGTGTGCGCCACAGATGGACTGGGCTTGTGTTGAGCCCGCTGTGCACGGTGATACCGAACCCGGCTTCCCGTAGTGTATCGAAGA
>CAZHSK010000084.1:0-6316 GCA_964535235.1 uncultured Treponema sp.
TATCATCGGGAAGCTCATCCCAGGTGCTGGGCTCTCTGGCACAGCCGGCTCCCGCTTCGGAAGCATTGCTCTCGGTTATGGAAAAATGCTTTATTACCAGCCGCAAACCTGTCATGGCCGTAGGCCTTTCGGCGGTACGCGCCAAGGCGGGCCCTCTTATCGCCGCTATCGCGGAAAAGCACGGCATTCCCGTAGTTCTTACTCCCATGGCCAAGGGCATTCTCAAGGAAGAGCATCCCTGGTATGCGGGTGTCCTCTTCCACGCCCTGAGCGACAGGGTGGCCGAGACCCATAGCCAGGCCGACCTGGTCATCGGCGTGGGCTACGATCCCGTGGAGTTCAACTATGAAGACTGGATGCCCAAAGCCCCCTTGCTCAGCCTGGACAATGTCGAGGCGGACATAGACAGGGCAGCCTACCCCGGGGTCTGTGACATCGTGGGGGACATCAGCACATCCTTGAAATACCTGGCATCCCTTCCCGCCAAAGCCTCCGATTGGGACCAGAAAGCACTGGAACAGAGAAAGCGTAAGATGTTCGCCGACCTGGATCCACCCGAAGGCAGTTTCGGACCCAGGGCAGCCTTGGCCATACTCAGGGAAATCCTCCCCGAAGACGGTATCATGACCTGCGATGTAGGTGCCCACACTCACCTCATTGGCCAAGCCTGGAGAACCCCGGAGCCGGGACTGCAGATCATGACTAACGGCAACTCCTCCATGGGCTTTGGCGTACCCTCCGCCATAGCCGCCAAGCTCTGCAGGCCGGACAAGAAAGTAGTCTGCGTAAACGGCGACGGCGGCTTCCTCATGATGGCGGGCGAGATGGCCTTGGCCCGAAGACGGAAGCTCCCCATCGTCTTCGTCCTTCTGGCCGATCAAAACCTGGAACTGATCAGGCTGAAGCAGGCCAGAAAAAATTTCGAAAGCTATTCGACGGTACTCTACGAAGACGAGTGCCCCACGCCTAACTATATTTTCGGCGTTCCCGTTATACGCGCAGACAACGCCGAAGAATACAGATCGGCGCTGAAGCAAGGATTCGAAACGGACGGCCCAGTGATCGTGGAAGCCCACATCGATCCATCCGAGTATTCCCAGCTGATCATGCGAAAGCATAAATAACGATAACGCAGCCCCGTTCAATCCCGAATCCCTCATGGCCGAACGGCTGGGAAAGGTGCCGTTTTCAGGAATACGCAAGGTTTTCGACAAGGTTAAGGAACTGGAAGCCGCTGGCAAGGACGTGATTCATTGGCAGATAGGCAGGCCCGACTTCGATACCCCCGCCCATATCAAGGAAGCTGCTATAGAATCCCTACGAAAGGGCGAAGTGCATTACGCCCCCAATCTGGGCACCCCTGCCCTGCGCAAAGCTATCGGAAACCGGACCACACTCGACACCGGCGTAAAGGTGAATGGCGAAACCCAGTCCATCGTCATGGCTGGCGCCAACGAGGGCATCATGGTGGCGATGCTGGCTCTTATCAATCCCGGGGACGAGGTGATCGTCGCCAATCCCAATTGGCACCACTACAAGTCCTGTGTTTCCCTGGCCGGTGGGGTTCCCGTGGAAGTGGATACTAAGGAATCCAACGGCTTCGTCCTAGATCCCAAAGATGTGGAAGCTAAAATCAGCTCCAAGACCAAGATGCTCTGCATCACCTCGCCGGGAAATCCCACCGGAGCGGTACAGAGCGCCCAGAGCCTGAAAGAGTTGGCAGATATCGCCAAACGCCACAACTTGCTGGTGATTTCCGATGAAATCTATTCCAGAATTTATTATGGAAAAGAGCCGGTAGCCCCCAGCATCTACTCCGTTCCCGGCATGGAAGAGCGCACGATAATCATAAACGGTTTTTCCAAGACCTATTCGATGGACGGCTGGCGATTAGGATGGACGGTAGCCTCGGAGCAGATCACCAGAGCCCTCCTGAAGGTCAGACAATACACCACAGTCTGCGTAAACACCTTTATCCAGGCAGGGGCTGCCCATGCCCTGAATGCAGACCAGGCCTGCGTGGACGAGATGGTAGGCCAGTTCGCCGCCCGGCGTGAAATCCTCCTGGAGGGACTCAAGAAGATTCCTGGACTAAGCATTGCTGAACCTCTAGGGGCTTTCTACCTTTTCCCGAACATCAGCGCATTCTGTAAAAGTTCTTCCGAATTGGCAGATTACCTCCTGGCCGAGCACGGCATAGCCACCGTGGCAGGAAGCGTTTTCGGATCGGCCGGAGAAGGCCATGTCCGAATCGCCTACTCCTGCTCCACCGATGAGTGTGCCCGGGGCGTAGCCAGGCTTGCCGATGCCCTAGCCTCCTTCAAAAAGCGCGGACGAAAGCAGGAAGGGAGTTCCAAGCAATAAATTGACAACCCGGGGGAAGCTATCTATAGTTGGATTACTAACTTCCCCTTGGAGCGAAGATGGATTCTATTCCTGAACGTTATAAGCCCCTGCTTTCCAAGCTTTTGGAGGGTCAAAGCAAACCTGCCATGCTCTCCGAGGAAAATGTCTACCAGGAAGGCCGGGGCGAGATTCTTCCCTATATAGACCAGATTTTGGAAGAGCACCTTCTCCCTAATTCACGTATCGATGGGTTCGAAAACCTGGATGAGCTCTACAGCAGGGCAGCCAGAGGTGAATCCTGCCTGCTTCTTGTCGAGCACTATTCCAATTTCGACCTTCCGGTTTTCCACTACCTTTTGCGTCAACAGGGCGAACCAGGCAAGGCGATCGCCAATTCAATCGTCTCGATAGCCGGCATCAAGCTCTCCGAGTCCAACCCGATGGTCAGTGCGTTTACAAATGCGTATACGAGGCTTGTCATCTATCCCAGCCGTTCACTTGAGATCATTAAAAAGCGTTTCAAGGAACCCGCGAAGCTCTATCACGAGATCCGAAGAAGCATGGCTATCAACAGAGCAGCCGTAAAGAAACTTGCCGAGCTCAAAGGCTCGGGCCGCCTTGTCCTGGTATTTCCCGCGGGGACTCGTTTCAGACCTTGGGATCCGGGGTCCAAGAAAGGTGTGCGTGAAATCGCATCATATATTAAAAGCTTCGATAATTTTTGCCTCGTGTCAATAAATGGCAATATTCTCAGAATCAATCCCTCCGGCGAAATGGAAGATGACATGCTCCATAAGGACAGGGTTCTTTTTACCATAAGCCCTGTGAGTAAGAGCGAATCCCTTATCGCCCATGTAAAGTCGGCTCACCACTTCAAGGAAGATAAGAAGCAGGAACTGGTGGACCATGTGATGGAAGAACTGGAAAAAATGCACGCCGAGGCCGAGGCTTCCCGACGCCAAGAAGGACAATAAGCTTAATTTTTTCAAGTATTACGCTGCGCCAAAGCCGCCGAGGCTTTCAAAGCCTCGGCGGCTTTGGCGTCTTCAACGGCGGCCGAAGAGCCGCTTGGCGGGATTTACGCCGAATCGCAGCATAAAATAAAGCCAGGACCAGAGAAAGCCGGCCAGGTGAGTGAGGTGCGCCACGGAGCTCCTGAAGCTGAAGAGCTGGGAAGCTATTTCTATGCCCGCATAGCCCAGGACGAGTACCGGCGCCCTGACGGGCAGAATTCCATAAAGAAAAATTCTCGCTTCGGGATTCATTACCGCAAAGGCTAAAAGCAGGGCGTACACTGCCCCAGAAGATCCCAACAGCATAGTGTACCAGGCTCCTGTGGCTACATAGATCAGGAATGATGCAAGACCGGCCAGGGTGCCTGTTATGAAATAAAATAGAAGGAATTCCTTGCTTCCCATGCTGCGCTCCACCGTGGTGCCGAATATGAAGAGCCCGAGCATGTTCACCAGAAGGTGGGAAATGTCGGCGTGGGCGAACATATAGGTAAATACTTGCCATACATAACCCGATAGCACAGCCGCGGGGTTGAGCGCCATGTAGACCTTTACCAGGGGGAATAGGTAGCCCGCGGAAAACAAGAGTATATTGGCTGCGATGAGATAGAGGGTCGCGTTGAAATAACTATATCCAAAAGGCTTTCTTAAAACTGTTAATGCCGACATTGGTATAAGGTACAGAATTTACTCTATAAGGGAAACAAGCTGACGCAGGGTGAAGGGCTTGGTCAAGAGGTCGTTCATACCCGCCTGTGTACATCGGGCCAATTCCTGATCCCCCACCTTGGCGCTCATTCCCACGATCTTGGTGGCTACTGCCGGATGGGCCGACCGGATAAGAGAACTGGCCTTGTAACCATCCATGCCGGGCATAAAACAATCCATGAAGATAATCTCATACTCTCTTGCGGCACATCGTACGAGAGCCTCTTCCCCAGATGCGGCAAAATCCGGTTTGTAGCCTCTGTAGGTGAGCATGCGCCCTATCATGTCCCTGTTGGCTTCGCTATCGTCCACCACAAGGATGGCTGCATTGCTCTTGTCGGTTTCTGGCTCCAGAGAGAAAATGGGCGGCTTCCCGACCTCCAGAGGTTGTCGATCCACTGAAATCCCTGCAGGCTCAGTGGCCTTTGGAACTTCGGTCTCCGCTTCTTCCGGAACATTGACAGCCTGTGATGCGTCCTCCATCTCGAGCTCTATCTGTTTTGCTGGCTCTTCAACCTTATTCTCATCATTAGCCTTGTCCCTGGCCTTTCTGGCCTTTTCCTTAGTCTCGGCTCGCAGGCGGGCGAATGGATCGGTGGGATCGACGGATAAGAGTACGTCGGGCATATACAGCTGGCCTTTGACAGAGGGTCCTTTAAACTGCACGGTGATTGTCTCAGCCTCTGGCTCCAGGGTTTCGGCCTGCCCAACCGGCAAGGGCTCAGGCGACGCTGACGGAGCTGGCGCGGGCGACAGTTTCTGCGCCAACGAGGACTTATGCATGGGCGCCGATGCAGAAACTGGCGCCGCTTTATGCTCGGGCTCTTCGTCGGTATTCAAGGCCGGAATTGCCAAGCCTTGGTATTCCACACCTTTGAACTGAAATTCCTGCGCTACTTCCGAAGGATGCAGAACCATGCCTGTCCTTCCCTTCTGAAGCACGAGGAATAGCAAAAATGCGCCGCAGAGAGAAGCCGCCCCCAGCAAATAAAGATAGAGGCTCATGGAGGCCCAACCCTTCAAGGGCATAACATGGAGCCGCCAGGCAAGGCCCTCAAGCTTTAAAGCTTCGGTACGGACACCCTGCTCGAAGGCCGAAGTGCTGCCGGCTATAAAACTTGAGGGGGAATCCCCTGAGCTTTGTCTGTTTCCATCGGAATTCTGAACGCCCGCGGTTCCTGGTAGAAGCCCGGTTTCAGATAAGGCAAAGGTATATCCGGGGTAGGATGCCTCCAGATCGAGGGCTGAAACCAGGGCGGTAAAATCAGCGGTTATGGAAGCGAAGCCCCAGAATCTTTGTCCGATATACACAGGATAACGAAGAAAGATGACAGGCTCCCCTTCCAGAGATTCGAAAGGCCCTGAAAATACTGGCGTCTTTAATTCCATGGCCAAGGTCAACGCATTTCTGCGCTCAGGATTGGAGAGCAGATCGTGGCCAACAAGGGACTCGCCAGCGGTTTCTGGGAAATGGTAGCGCACCAGCGCAGATGGGGCGATGCTTATACCGGTGATGTAGGGTCTTGAAGCGATGAGAGTACTGGCAAGTGAGGCGAGTTCCGCCTTGCTTGCGTCCGGATTCCTGGATAATTCCAAGGCAATGACGGAAACCTCGGTTTTTAAATCTGACAGCCCGGTTTCTACATCTTTGGCAGCCCTGAAGGCCAGCCCTTGGCAAAGATCGCGCTCTGCGCCGCCAAGCCTCACGGACACGCTCACAAAGGCGGCGATAACCACCAGGGCGTAGAGTAATGCCGGAATCAGCCCGCGCAGGGGCAAGGGTCCCGCTCGTTCAGCCTTTTTCATCCTGTCAGCCACATCCTCTTTCTCTGAAGTGATATAGTACCCTGAAAGAAAAAGACTCGCAATAAAAGCCCCTATCGCGGGCTAAAGTTTTGTGCGGAATCGCTCATTATGCCAGGGGCAATGGAAAGGGGCTGTCCGCCTGGCGAACAGCCCCTTTCCAGATCTGCGTTCAATAAGGCGCCGATCGGAATCGAACCGATGCATAAAGGTTTTGCAGACCTCTCCCTTACCTCTTGGGTACGGCGCCGTGAGGGCAATGTAGCGGAGCGGGCTCGCTTTGTCCAGCGATCGGCGTGCGGCGACGGAGGATTCCATGCTGAGCATCGTCATCCCGACCTTCAATGAAGAGGATTTCCTTCCGCGGCTCCTGGCGAGCATCGAGCGCCAGGACTTCACCGACCGCGAGGTCATCGACGCCGACAACCGCTCCCACGACCGGACCC
>CAZHSK010000084.1:6326-6578 GCA_964535235.1 uncultured Treponema sp.
TACCTGCTGTTCCTCGACGCCGACGTCATGCGGCCCGAGGGGTTTCTGGCGCGCATCGTGCATCGGTTCGACGAGGAGTTCGTCGACATCTGCATCCCCTGGATCCGCCCGATCGACGGGACCAAGGCGATCTACCGGACGATCTACCAGTTCAGCAACACCTTCTACAAGCTCATGGAGGTCCTGCAACCCCAGGGCCTCGGGGTGTGCATTCTCGTGACGCGCCGTCTGCACGAGCGCATCGGCGGCTTC
>CAZHSK010000085.1:0-2976 GCA_964535235.1 uncultured Treponema sp.
CCGCCAGAATAAAGGGTCTTGAACTACTTCGACATAGTTCTTGAAATTATTGAAACCGATGCTGCTGGGCCGTCTCAGGTCGTAGTTCTGGAAGCTCATCAAGAGCGCGTTGATCACCGGCACAAAGACCACGGTGAGCACTACGATGAGGGCTGGAGCCACCAGAAGATATGGCCACAGTGAGCTATTACGCTTGATCAACTACTTCCTCCGGGAGGCGGTCGGATATTGAAGGAAAGACCGGCTCCGCGCGATACCCGGAGCCGGCCCTTTCTTTTTACTTGAAGCGTGTAGGTCTAGATTACTTCCAAAGCCCAGCCTGAAGCTGTTTCATGGCTTCGGCGGCGGAGATCTTGCCCAGAAGGGCAGAGGATACGGTGTTGGGCCAAATGTTGTTGATCCACTCGGTGGTGGTATCGCGGATGGGGAGAATACCGGCCCAGGGAGCGCCTTCGATGGATACCTTCATGAACCTGCTGTTCTGGAAGAAAGGGAGTTCCTTCACGTTCTTGGACACGGGGACGTTGCCGGTAACGGTGCACCAGGTTTCCTGTCCCTTGCCGGTGGCCAGATAGGACAGCCACTCGAAGGCGGCGTCCTTGCTCTTGGCCGACTTTAGCATGACGTTGTTAGTATCGCCCATGGAGGTCCACTTGCCGGCTCCGCCGGGGAAGGGGAAGGCGTCCACGTCATCGCCGAAGGTCTCGATCATGCCAGTGGAAGAGCCGATGTGGTGGACTGTCATCGCGGTCTTGCCGGACTTGAAATTGGCGATGATCTCGTTGAAACCATCCATCGGGGCGGTGGGGGGAGCATAGCCGTTCTTGAAGAGATCGACAAAGTCCTGCATGCCCTGGATAGCCTGGGGGCTGTCCATCTTGTCAAAGTTGCCGCCCCTGGCCCAGATGAAGGAGCCCCAGGGTTCCTGGCCGCCCTTGGCGCCGCGCATGCCAAAGCCGTACACATCGGTCTTGCCGTCGCCATTGGTGTCCATGGTGAGTTTTTTGGCAGCCTCGAGGAATTCGGCATAGGTCTTGGGCACGCCTATTCCGGCCTTCTTCATGAGGGAGGGCCTGTAATAGACGTAGAGAACCTGGGTATTCCAGGGCATCACGTAGACGCTCTTGGTGCCCGAAGCCTGGCGCATGGTGTCGTAGAGGCTGGCTTCAATAAGGCTCTTGTCCTTCCATGAATTGAGGTAGCCGTCCAGGTTGACTAGCAGGTTGTTGGCGGTGAACAAGGGGGTCGAGGTAAGCTTGAAGGACGAAGTGTCGGGCCCGCCGCCGCCCATCACAGCCCTGAAGAGGGTCTCGGAATAGGCGCCGCCGTCCCAGGGATACTCCTGGGCTACAACGGTAATACCCTTGCCGTTGGTCGCGTTGAAATCCGCGGCCATCTGCTGCATCGTGGCGGAGTACTTGGGATTGTCGGCCCAGTACCAGTGAGTAACCTTGTCCGCGGCGGAGACAGTAAAGGCGAAGACCATGGCCATCGCCAGCGCCGCTGCCATAATTCTTTTCATCATCGAAACCTCCTAGAAAAAATTGAAAACATAGCCAATCTCAAAGATAGCTTTTGCAAAACTCGTCTGACTTTTGCAAAAGCCTCAAGAGAAACAATTTAGTACAATGGTGCCGTGCCTGGGAGCCTACGTTTCCAAGCCTGCTCCATGTGCAATCTCATCGCCCGCCCCGCGGCTTCCATATCGGCCTTTTGTATTCCCTGGACGATGGCCTCGTGCTCATCGAAGGTATGGGCAAAGCGATGGGGATCGCTTTCGGCGAAGTCGGCGTTCAGGGAAATTATCTGAGGCGTAATGTAGCTGACTAAGGATATGCAGACCGGATTTCCGCTGGCCTTCGCGATGGCCAGGTGGAAAAGATGGTCTTCCTCCAAAGCCCTCTCCCCTTTATCCGCCTTCGCTTTGAATTCGCCATGCCATTTCAGTATTTCCGCCATTCCTTCTTTATCGCACTTGCGAGCCGCCTGCCCCGCCGCAAAAACCTCCAGCACATCTCGTATCTCGAAAAGGCTGCTCGGATCGAAGGCCTCATCCAGGTTGCCTATAGCGGCAATAAGACCCGTTATCGCCTTAGGTCCCAGGTCGGCTACAATAGTGCCGCTTTTGGGCAATGTTTTGATAAGCCCGTAGTGCTCGAGCTTGGCCAGGGCTTTGCGTATATAGCCCCTGCTTATTCCGAGCACCTCGACAAGAGAGCGTTCCGAAGGCAGCTTAACGCCGGCCTTGAGCCTGCCGTAAGCCATTTCATCCCTCAGGTACTTGAATACCCGAAGTTCCGCTTCGTTTTTTACGCTCGCTGTCATTTCAGTCTGGCTCACCATCCTTTACCCTGAACTGGTTAACCAAACTGGTTAACCAGCAAAGCCAAGTATCAACCAGGTTCTCGATTTTGTCAAATACTATTTTTTCTTTCTGAAGGGGCAAGAAACTCGGCCGGGCAAAAAAGAGAATAGAATCAAGGCTGCCGCCACCAGGGCCGCAATCCACACGACGGCCGAATACTGGGCGTCGGTCTGCAGGCGCTTGATCACGATGCCCGCATAGGCCCACACTACCACCAGGGGAGCAGCGATCTGACGCTTTAAAACAGAAAACCCAAGGGCTACCACAAATCCGGCGATGATGACCAATACCGTCCAGAAACGCGGATCCAGCCCAAAGCCTCCCCAGTTTGCCTTTACCAGCACAGCGGTGGCGTTGGCGATAGTGGCCACGGATATCCAGCCCAGATATACGCGCAGGGGTACGGTGAGGAAAAATCGCCGCGCAGCCTGTCCCTTTTCCTGGGCGCCCGGCGCAGCCGGATAGAGGACTCCGCCGGAATCAAGCTTTTTCTGATTGGCCTGCTCCAGGGCTATGAGGGTAGCTAGAATTACCAGCATGATCACCATGGCCAAGCCCACCAGGCGCCAATGCCAGGCGAAGATCCATGCGGCATTCGCAGCCATGTTGAC
>CAZHSK010000085.1:3076-6553 GCA_964535235.1 uncultured Treponema sp.
CCGGCAAAGGCCACAAGGGACGCAAGCGCTGCGGGCAAGAGCTTTCTATTGGCCCTAGAAATTTCACTCATCGATACACACTCCTTAGACTTTTTATCTTTCTCTTGTTTAATGTAATCAAAGGCCCAGAGGGGGGCAAAGCTCCACATGTAGCCACGCTAGCCCAAACCTCTTTGCATTTTTTTACGATTCCATTATACTAGTAAGGAATACTAAAAGTTATTGAGGATAATTTGAAAAAGTATTGGGTTTTAGCAGCCCTGGTGCTGGGTATTATCGGGGCGGTCTATGGCGCTGATGAGGCCAGACTTCCTGACTCTCTTAAGATAGGTGTATTCAACAATCCTCCCAAATTGATGGTTTCTCCAAGCGGAGAGGTATCGGGGTTTCACATCTCCCTTCTGGACTCGATCCTGAAAGACACTGGTATCCGCACGGAGTATGTGGTCGGCACATGGGAAGATATATTTTCCAAGCTTGAGAAGGGCGAATTAGATATGCTCCTGGATATCGCCTACTCCGATGAAAGAGCGCAGAGTTTCGACTTCAATTCCGTATCTGTCATAACCAACTGGGCTGTGGTCTACGCATCCCAGCTTTCATCCATCGATAGTATAACAGACCTGGACGGGGTTCGCGTGGCAGTCATGAAGGACAGCATCCATGCCTCGGGAGAGCACGGAATCTATAAATATGCGGCCGAGTTCGGCCTTAAGGTAACATTTCTAGAACTAGACACCCAAGAGGACTGTTTTGCCGCATTGCGTAACGGCATGGCCGACGCCGCGGTGGTCAATAGGCTCTTCGGCCTCATGAACGAGTCCGGGGGCAATCCCCGCAGGACATCCATCGTTTTCAACCCCAGCCAGATCCGCTATGCCTTCCCCAAGGGTGGCACCTACAACCAAGCCTTGATCGCCCTTATAGATAGTCGGCTGAGCAAACTGATCAACACGCCAAAGAGTGCCTACCACCAAGCCTTCGACACTTACCTTAAGCCCCAGATTTCCAAGGAAGATGCCACGCAGGCCTTGATCGGAAGACTGAGCCTTGGTGGAATCGGTCTTCTGTTTTTAATTCTTTCCGTCCTTTATGCGTTAAGGGTTAGCCGCAGAGAAAAGATCCAGATTGAGCAGTTCTATAAAAATCTCCAGAGCATGGGCAATATCCGGGAATCGATCGTGGACAGCAGCCTGGCGGCGTATTCTATCTTCGCCCTTCCTCTGGGTTTTCTGGCTATACATTACGCACTTTCCGTGGGAGGAGATCCCTTTATATGGTTTTTCATCCCCGCCCAAATATTTCCCTTCTTTCTTGTGCTCTTTAAAAAAAGACTCAGCCTGGGTTTGAAGACAACGGGGCTCCTGGGATTCCTCTTTATCTCCGGCGCTGTCATCACCCTAGCCAGGGGCAACAGCGGTATCGGGTTTTCCTATTTCTTCCTGGCAGCCATTCTCGCCACAATACTCCAGGGGCGACGCCTGGGTATTATCACCCTCGTTTCAGGATTGATGGCAACCCTCCTTACCCTCGCACTCTCCTATGTAGGAGTCCTCCAACCATTCAGCATGAATCCCTCTTTCTTCCTGTCGCCCCGCTCTTGGCCCTTCTCGGTACTGTCCTTTTTCATGCTTTTCTTCGCGGTTCTGGGGGGAATAAACAAGTTCTACAATAGCCTCACCAAGGCCGTGCTCAACCTGGAAGAGGGCATAGCCGAGCGAACAAAGGATATAGAGTCCATCAACCGAGAACTGAAGAAAGAAATCACCGAGCATATGGTGACCGAGGATAAGCTGCGGGAGGCCAGGCAGGAAGCAGAAGAAGCCAATCGAACGAAAAGCAGTTTTTTCGCAGGCATATCACACGAAATACGAACCCCCTTAAATGCCATACTGGGCTACTCCCAGATTCTCATGCGCGATAAAACTCTTTCCAGGGAATCTCTGCGCCAAATTGAAACCATCAATGCCAGCGGCGAGCATTTGCTCAGCCTTATCAATGATGTCTTGGAGATGTCGAGAATTGAGGCTGGCAAGCTACAACTGGACATTGGCCCTTGCCAGCCTGGGGTGGTTTTGGATGAAATACGAAGCTTGTTTTCAGACCAAGCCTCCAGAAAAGGGTTGGCTTTATCCATATCAATACAAGAAGATCTTCCTGCCTGCGTAAAGACCGACAGATCCAAACTAAAGCAAATCCTCATCAATCTGGTAGGCAATGCCATTAAGTTTACCGACTCGGGCACAATAGAAATTCTAGCTGCCAGGTCGACCAAGGCTGCAGATGAACTGGAATTTTCTGTACGCGATACTGGCAAAGGAATTCCGGCATCCGCTCTTCCCAGGCTTTTTCTGCCTTTCGAGCAGACTAAAGAGGGGCGAAGCCAGGGTGGAACGGGCTTGGGTTTAGCCATCTGCAAAACCTACTGCGAGCTTTTAGAAGGGGATATCCGTGTAAAAAGCAAACCCGGTAAGGGAAGCACCTTCAGCTTTACGATAAAGGCCCCCAACTGTGAGGAAGGGGTTATGGGCGACGAATCCATTCATGCTCAGGTTATTTCGATCGCAAGCCCCAAGGTACCCCGAATTCTCGTGGTTGACGACAAGGCGATAAACAGGGATATCGTGGAAAAAATGCTCTCGCCCATAGGCTTTGCCGTCGAACAGGCTGTCAGCGGAGAAGCCGCTATCGCAGCATTCCGCTCATGGCCTTTCGATATAGCAATCCTCGACCTGGTCATGCCCGGAATTTGCGGCAAGGAACTGATCCAGGCATTGCGAAACTCTCCGGGCGGCAGCGAATTAGGAATAATAGTCATGACCGGCAGCCTGCAGGAAAATCAGAGAATCGACATTGCTGAGTTGGGTGCCGACGTGCTGCTGGCCAAGCCGGTGGAGGAAAAGCTTCTGCTTGCAGAAATCAAGCGTCTGGCCTGCATCGAGTACAACTGCGCGGATGATGAAGAAGAACTCATTACAGTTACTCTAAGCAACGAAGAATTGCAAAAACGCATAACGCTAATTCCCGATCTATTGGCCAGCGAGTTGCGCGATTCTATAAAATCAGGCGACATGGAAGAGGCTTCCCACATTGCCGGGGAAATTTCTGCCATAGACAAAGAGCTCGGAGAGACTCTCGGAGAACTGGCGAAAAAATTCCAGATGGATCGACTTCTTAAGATATTCAAGGAAAAAGAATAAAAATATTATCTTGTTGTTATGCGTGGTGCGATCTATATCAGCTATCACGGATTGATTCGAATTCTTGGTGGTGCTCCATAAAAATATCCACTATGGCGGGGTCGAAACTCAGTCCCCGCTGCTTTGCTATCATCGCCACAACCTCTGCATGATCGATGGCTTGCTTGTATACTCGCTCGGATCTCAGCGCGTCGTAGACATCCACCAGGCTCATTATTCTGGCGCTTAAGGGTATATCCCGGCTCCTGATACCGGCAGGATACCCCAAACCATCCCA
>CAZHSK010000086.1:0-6459 GCA_964535235.1 uncultured Treponema sp.
GTTCACCTATCATATCCTCCAGGCAGAGATCGTCCCGCTTGAAAAAGGTTCGAGCCCAGTAGAGGTAATACTCGATCCTTTTTCTGCGCTCCCCCAGCACCCCGTCCAGCATCCGTCCCGTGGCCGGACATTCAGCCACGGTTCTGCCGGGGAAATAGGCCAGAAGTTCGCTCTTGTAGGCCACTTCGGGCTCGGTTACATCTATTTCGCATGCAGTGACGCTCGCGATGCCCACTTTCGCGCACTCGGCGGCAAAGCGTTCGCTGCCGCCCAGAGTGTCGTGATCGGTGAGAGCTGCCATCTCCAGCCCCAGATGGGCGGCTCCCCTGGCGATATCCTCGGGCCAGAGGCTGCCATCGGAAAACCTCGAATGGAGGTGCAGGTTGGTGTTCATGGTTTCGGCCAGTATAACGGCCCCATCTCCCCCTGTCCAGAAACCGCATTGCCTCACAATCAATCATCCTGAACCTGAAGTCCTGCCTTAAAAGTAAATTGTCCTGAACGCCCCATGCTGCCTCCACCGCCAAAGTCTTTCATGCTATAAAGGTACCGATGGCCAAAGAGGATATTCTGTTCGAACTCACCGATATCGCCCTGGAGCGGGTAGTCTTTGCCATGGAAGACCAGCGAAGGACCAACTATATCGATCTGCGCACCGGGGACCTGGTGCCTAAACCTTCAGGCGAACTTCCGGAATGGATAGGCCCGCCCCCAGCCTGGACCCCCGCCGACGGATTCAGCCTCATGGAAGGCTTCTGCGCCAAGCTGCATCAACTGGAACTGAAGCTTGCCCTCCGAAAAACCCTCTCCCGCGGCAAGGGAGTATTCAAGGCTTTCAGGGAGGTCCTGGCCGAACATCCCCAAGAAGAAGCCCTTTTCAAGGAGTATAAATACACCCTGCTCAGGCGGCACGTGGAAGCCTGGATGGATGAGATGCGGGAGTCCTTGGGAATGGCCAGGCTGGGCGGCGAGCCCGAGGAGTTCCAGGATCTTCTGGACGAGGAGTTCTGTATCGAGAGCCAACCCCTGTCCGCGCTTTCTTTCGGCTTGGAGGAGTTCATCCAGAAATCCCTCGACGAGGCTACGGCATGGCTCCCCCCCCAGCCCCTCGTCCTGGAGCGTCAGGAACTACAGGCATTTCTCCGGGAAAACAGGGATTCACTTCACGTCCACTATATCCCCGAAGCCGAGGGCCGTCCGATAGCTCTCGCCGGCTTCGCACCCCTGCGGCTCGAAACCGAGTATTTGGGATGCATCCGGTTTTTATACGTTTTACCCGAATTCCGGGAGCTGGACCTGGGCTTGCGCCTCGTCGAGAGCATAGTGACTCATTGCCGAAGCAAGGGTATCGAACACTGCATCATCAGGTCCGCGCTAATGGATCCCAGGATCGCCCAGGGCTTGGAATCCCTTGGATTGAAAGCGACAAGTGTTCAGTATCTAGCAAGTTTTTAAGCCCACTGCCGCATTCACGCCCAGAGGCTGTTCACTCCGCGACTCCGCAATTCCCGTCCAAGCCATACAGATTCATATCCACGGCACCTGAAGGCAGAAACTCCACACCTTCGGCCGCAAGCAGTTCGCGCTGAAGTCCTTCTCCCTCCCGCAGTCCTATGCTCCCGTCTTTTTTCACAACCCTCCACCAGGGGAGCTTATGCGTTTTAGACATGGAGTGGAGCACCCTCGCTACGCGTCGGGCATCTGCCCCAGCCCTGGGGCAGCCGGCCATAAGGGCGACCTGACCATAGGAAAGCACCCGGCCTGTCGGTATGGAGCGGATTATCTCGACTATCATCATCGTGGTTTCGGTGGGCATGTCAGTAGGATACAACAGCCGAATGGACGCATCCAGTACGAAACTATGCTATAGTCAGCCTTGTAGGGCCTCGGGCAGGAAGGCTGCCGGTACTTTACATTTTCGCGTTTTTTGTAAACCATATCTGCCTAGCCCCATCGCCCATTCTGCGCGGGCATAGAGGAGGAAACTGCCGTGAAAACCTGTTTTCTGTTTCCGGGCCAAGGAGCCCAGTACCCGGGCATGGCAAAGGATATTTACGACACAAGCCAGGAAGCCCGCCGTCTTTTTGCCCTCTCCTCCGACGCTTGCCACATCGACATGAAAAAACTCCTCTTTGAAAGCGACGAAGCCACATTGAAGGAAACGAAAAATACCCAGATCGCTATGGTTCTGGCCGAACTGGCAGCCAGCCTCTGCGCGAAGGAGCACGGCGTCATACCCTCTGGCTTCGCCGGTTTTTCCGTAGGCGAATGGCCGGCCTTGGCCGAAGCCCAGGTTATTTCCTACTCGGATATGTTCCGCCTGGTTTCGGAAAGGGGACGGCTCATGGATGAGGCTGGGAAGGCATCGGGCGG
Source organism: uncultured Treponema sp. (assembly GCA_964535235.1). Classification (GTDB taxonomy): domain Bacteria; phylum Spirochaetota; class Spirochaetia; order Treponematales; family Rectinemataceae; genus UBA2256. Next base: position 2,374 of record CAZHSK010000086.1, read on the forward strand.
CTCTTCCATGAGCGCCGTGCTCTTTCTCTCTCCCGAGCGAATAGAAGCGGTACTGAAGGAGTCCGGGCTGAAGCAAGTGTGGGTTGCCAATTACAACAGCCCCGTACAGTGCGTCATATCGGGATCCGAGACCGAACTGGGCCTGGCCGAAGAAAAGCTCAAGGCAGCCGGCGCCAAGCGGGTTATACGCCTCAAGGTGTCGGGCGCCTTCCATTCGCCCATCATGGCGCCGGCGGCCCAAGCCTTCGCCGAATCCGTTACGGCGGTAAGTTTCCACAATCCCACCGCGGCCCTTTTCTCCAACGTCACCGGTGCCCTGGTGACCAGCGGCGAAGAAGCTAAAAAGCTAGCCGTAGCCCAGATCACCAGCCCCGTGCGCTGGATCGATGAAGAGCGCTCCATCGCTGAAGCCGGATTCGAACGCTGCGTCGAGACAGGCCCAGGCACGGTTCTGGCGGGGCTCTGGAAGGCATCGGGCTCAGCTATTCCCTGCCTGGCAGGCGGCACGTTGAACGACATATCCTCCATGTCGCTCTAGGCGACAACAAGGAAGCACTATGGATTTATTGCTGAAAGACAAGGTTGCGGTAATAACGGGGGCCAGCAGGGGCATAGGTGCCGCCATAGCCGATAAATTCCAAGCCGAGGGAGCCAAGGTCTTCAGGCTTTCTCGCACAACTCCCCAAGATACCAATGCTTCTGAAAAGACCGCTTCGCCCTGGATCGCCTGCGATGTCGCCAACGAAACCTCGGTGGAATCGGCCTTGGGCTCTATTCTGGCTTCAGAAGGCAAGATCGACATTTTAGTGAACAACGCGGGAATAACCAGAGATGGGCTTATCATGCGCATGAAGACCGAAGACTGGGATCTCGTGCAGGATACCAACTTACGAAGCGCCTTTTTTCTCTCCAGGGCTGTGGTGCGCCATATGCTCAAGCGCAGGGAAGGCTGCATCCTCAACATCTCCAGCGTGGTGGGCATCATGGGCAACGGGGGTCAGACCAACTACTCGGCATCCAAGGCCGGTCTTATAGGTTTCACCAAAAGCCTGGCCAGGGAACTAGCCCCCCGGGGCGTACGGGTCAATGCCCTCGCGCCAGGCTTTATTCGTACTTCCATGACTGATACAATTCCAGAGGAATTCAAGCAGAAACTCCTGGAATCCATACCCCTGGGCAGGGTAGGCGAGGCCGATGACACGGCGAATGCAGCGCTGTTTCTTTGTTCTCCCCTGGCCTCCTATCTGACCGGCGTCGTACTCCAGGTAGACGGTGGAATGGGGATGTGACTATGAAACAAAGAAGAGTCGCGGTAACTGGACTTGGGGTTGTAAGCCCCATCGGCAATGATATTCCCTCCTTTTGGCAATCCGTTAAGGAGGGCCGGTCGGGTATAGGACCCATAACCCTGATCGATTCATCCGATCTGGCGGTGCGCATCGCCGGGGAGGTTAAGGGCTTCGATCCCAGCCTCCGTATCGACCCTAAAGAAGCCAAGAAGATGGACCGCTATACCCAATTTGCGGTCTACGCGGCCGCCGAAGCCCTCCATGATGCGGGGCTCTCCAAGGAAACCCTGGATTCCCAGCGCACCGGTGTCTGCATCGGTACAGGCCAGGGCGGATCGGCCAGCATAGAGGAAGCGGTAACCCGCCTCGTCCAGCGAGGCCCCAGCCGGGTGCCTCCCCTCACCGTAGCCAAAAGCCTGGCCAACTTCGGCCCCGCCCAAATAGCCATGACCTTCAACATCACCGGCCCCTGCCAATGCATAGTGACAGCCTGCGCCGCCGGCACCGACGCCATCGGCCAGGCTATGCGGCTCATACGCGAGGGCTATGTGGACAGGGTAATAGCCGGCGGATCCGAAGCCAGCGTTGTGCGGATGTGCATGTCCAGCTTTATCAACATCCAGGCCATCTCGGCCCGCAACAACGAACCCGAAAAGGCCTCCCGCCCCTTCGACAGAGACAGGGACGGCTTTGTGATGGCCGAGGGGGCCGGAGTTCTGGTGCTGGAAGACTACGAGATGGCAGTCGCAAGAGGCGCCCGGATCTATGCCGAGGTGGCCGGTTTCGGACAGACCTGCGATGCCCACCATCTCACTGCCCCCGACCCAGATGGAGCCGGGGTTGCCAGGGCTATCAATCTGGCCCTCTCCGACGCCGGTCTTAAGCCGGAGGATGTAGACTGGGTAAGCGCCCATGGCACATCCACGCCCCTCAATGACCCCATAGAAACCAAGGCCATAAAGACTGCCTTCGGCGACTACGCACGGCGCATCAAAGTTTCCAGCCTCAAGTCCATGACAGGACACTGCATTGGCGCAGCCGGTGCCATAGAGTCCATCGCGGGCATTCTGGGCATGCAGGAAGACTTTATCCACGCCACCATCAACTATGATAATCCCGATCCCGAATGCGATCTGGATTATGTGCCCAACAAGGGCATCACCATGCCCATCAGGGCCTTTGTAAAAAATTCCATGGGATTCGGCGGACAAAATGCTGTGGTAGTTTACAAAAGCGTGCGATAATACTGTGTGAGCAACAGCGCTGAACCCAAAGAAGAGTCCCTCGAAGCAGGCAATCCCCTCGCCCCCGGAGCTTTTATAGGTCCCGAGGGCGTATATTTTTCAATATTTTCCCGCCACGCCCAGGCCATGACCCTCTGTCTCTACGACAGCATTCATACAAGCCTACCGGCCAGGGAACTTCGCCTCGATCCCGTAAATAACCGCACCGGCGACATGTGGCACTGCCACGTCCGGGGCCTTAAGCCCGGAGCCCTCTATCTCTGGAGGGCCGAAGGCCCCTTCAACCCCGCCAGGGGACATCGGTTCAACCCCAACAGAGCCCTCATAGACCCCTATGCCAAAGCCCTCACCAATGGAACCTGGGACTTGAGCAAGGCCTTGGGCTACGACCCCCAATCCCCCGACGCCGACCTTTCCCTCTCCGCCCATAGGGACGATGCGCCCCTGCCCAAGTGCGTTGTGGTAGACGATGAATTCGATTGGCAGGGCGATGCTCCGCTGAACTACCATCTCAAAGACTGCGTCATCTACGAAGCCCATGTCCGAGGCCTCACCCGAGGGCTTCTGGGCCCTGACGGCTTCGGATCTCCAACCCCTAAGCCCCTACCCCCCGGTGTCACATCCCTGGAACACCCCGGCACCTACCGCGGCGTAGCGGAAATGATCGGATACTTCAAACGCTTGGGCATCACCAGTCTCGAGTTTCTCCCCTTGCACGAATTCGATTCTGCCGAGCATTTCCGCCGAAATCCCGCGACTGGGGCCTTGCTCAGCAATTACTGGGGCTATTCTCCCCTGGCCTTCTTCGCCCCCAAGGCAGGCTACGCCTATGTGGACGGACAATCCCATGAGGGCGATCCTTCCTTTCCCGTGCGGGAGTTCAAATACATGGTGAGGGAGCTTCACAAAGTCGGCATAGAGGTAATTCTCGATGTGGTGTTCAACCACAGCGCCGAGGGCAACGAACTAGGGCCTACACTCTCCTTCCGAGGCCTGGACAACTCCGTCTACTACATGCTGGATGAGGACAAGCGGCGTTACAAGAACTACTCCGGCTGCGGCAATACCCTCAACTGCAATCATCCAGTCATGCGCACTCTCATACAAGACTGCCTGCGCTACTGGGTAGTCCAGATGCATGTCGACGGCTTCCGCTTCGACCTGGGTTCCATCCTGGGCAGGGATTCATCGGGCAAGCTATTGGAAAACCCCCCGGTGATAGAATCCATAGCCGAGGACCCCCTGTTGCGCGACACAAAGATAATAGCCGAAGCCTGGGATGCCGGCGGGGCTTATCAAGTAGGATCCTTTCCCGGCGGGCGTTGGGCCGAATGGAACGATAAATACAGGGATGATGTCCGCCGATTCTGGCGGGGAGAAAACGCCTCGGCCATACACCTGGCCACGCGCATCACTGGCTCCAGCGATCTGTTTTTACGGGACGGGAGAAAGCCCTTCCACTCCATAAATTTTGTGACAGCCCACGACGGCTTTACCCTGAACGACCTGGTCAGCTATACCCGCAAGCACAACGAAGAGAACGGCGAAGACAA
>CAZHSK010000087.1:0-6355 GCA_964535235.1 uncultured Treponema sp.
CCAAGCTCGTGGACCTTCACCTGCTAACCAAGCAGTTCTGACCCAGGAGGGATCCAGCCAGGCGGCCGTTTAAGTTGCTTGGCTGGGTCCCGCCCCCGAGCTGGCCGGCGATTCTCGCCGGCCAGCTCGGGGGCTCTTTTCCCCGGATTCCATAAATGAGCAGATACCTATTGCGGCGGATCCTGATGCTGGTGCCTGTCCTCTTCGGCGTCACCTTCATCGTCTTCGCCCTCATGTACATCACTCCCTCCGACCCGGCCCAGATGATGCTGGGTCCCAACGCCTCGCCTGCGGCCTACAAGCAGATGAAGGCCGACATGGGCCTGGACAAACCCTTTATCGTCCAGTACCTGCATTTCCTCTTCGGGTACAAGCATCCCGAATTCGGCTATAAAGGCCTGCTCTTCGGAGACTTAGGCCGCTCCTATATTTCCAATAGAAATGTATTCGAGCTCATCTTGAGCTCGTTCCCCAATACACTGGTGCTCGCCGCCGGGGCCCTCTTTTTCGCCCTCCTTATGGGGGTGCCTATAGGCATACTCTCGGCCACCAGGCCTTACTCCGCCCTGGATATGATCTTCACCGTTTTTTCGTTATTAGGAGCATCCATGCCCGTTTTTTGGGCGGCGATGGTCCTCATCTACACCTTCGCTAATAACTTGCGCATCTTCCCCGCGATGTCCAACCCCGGAGACTTCGTATCCCTGGTCTTGCCCATTGTCACCTTGAGCATGTATTCCATGGCCATAATAATGCGCATGACCAGATCCTCCATGCTGGACGTCATGGAGCAAGACTACATACGAACAGCCAGAGTAAAAGGCATGGACGAGAAGGTGGTTATCTTCAAGCACGCGCTCAAAAACGCCCTCATCCCCGTCGTCACCGTCGCCGGCCTACAGTTCGGCCAGCTTTTGGGTGGCGCCGTTCTCACCGAAAAAATATTCTCCTATCCGGGCCTAGGCACCATCATGGTGGACGCCATCTACCAGAAGGACACGCCCCAGATCCTGGGTTCTGTGTGTTTTGTCGCCCTCACCTTCACCTTCATGAACCTTTTAGTGGATATCCTCTACGGCTTTATCGATCCGCGCATTAAAACCACCTATACAAAGAAAAAAGCCCGTCCGGCGACACAGAGGAGCGCGGCATGAGCGACACAGCAACCTACACATCGGGCGATACCTTTAGTCCCACTGGGCGCCAAAGCAATTTCAGGCGCTTCCTGCGCCGCAGCGCCAAAAATTTCGGCCAATTCTGGCGCCAACTCTCCCGCAATAAACTGGCGGTAGTAAGCCTAGGCCTAGTCCTTGTCTTTGCCCTGGTGGCCATATTCGCCGACTTTCTGTACGAATACGACTTTGTCACCTCCAACTCCCTGGAAAACGCCCTTTTGAAGCCGGGAGAAAGCGGCATAGTCTATTATCACGAAAAGGACATCGAACATACCTTTATTCTGGGTTCGGACAACTACGGCAGGGATATCCTGGGACGCCTGGTGCACGGCGCCAGGGTTTCCATGATCATTGGCTTTGCCACCGTGGCCATCGCCTTATTCGTGGGAGGCGTGCTTGGAGCCTTCGCGGGTTACAGAGGCGGTCTCTTCGACACGGTAATAATGAGGGCAACCGATATTCTCCTCTCCATACCAACCATTCTCCTGGCCATCGCCATAGTCGCGGCCCTGGGCAATTCCTTTTTCAATTTGTTAGTAGCCATTTCCACATCGATGATACCGGGCTACATACGAATCGTGCGGGCATCCATAATTTCGGTCAAAGACCAGGAATTTGTGGAAGCCGCCCGCTGCATAGGCGCCAAGGATTTCAGAATCGTTGTGCGACACATATTCCCCAATATATTCTCGCCCATCATAGTCCAGTCGACGCTCAACGTCGGATCGGCCATCAACTGGGCTGCCTCGCTTTCCTTCTTAGGCCTGGGTATTCTCCCGCCCAAGCCAGAGTGGGGTAACATGCTCTCCGAGGCCAGGGAATTCATCCAGTACGCGCCCCACCTCCTCTTCGCGCCGGGTATTACTATCCTGCTCACGGTGCTGGCGTACAACCTCATAGGCGACGGGTTGCGGGACGCCCTCGACCCCAAACTAAAGCGTTAGGCGGCGGATATGGAAACAATACTAGAGTTGCGCGATCTTGAGGTTCAATATTATTCCAACCGAAAAACCATTCACGCCGTCAACGGCCTTTCCCTTGACATGCGTAAAGGGAAAGTGCTGGGCTTGGTGGGCGAAACGGGAGCGGGCAAGACAACCCTGGCGCTCTCCATACTCAACATGATCAGGGCTCCCCAGGGCAAAATAGTCGCCGGTAGCATTCGCTTCGCGGGCAACGACGTCCTCACCATGAATAAACACGAACTGCGGAACATGCGAGGCAAGGACATCGCCATGATTTTCCAGGACCCCATGACAGCCCTCAATCCCGTGCTCACCGTGGGCGAGCAAATCGCCGAAACGGTCCTGCGACACGAAGGGGTGAGCAAGGAAGTCGCCTGGAAAACCGCCGAGACCATGTTGGAGACCGTCGGCATACCCGCCGATAGAGCCAAGGAATACCCTCATCAGTTCTCGGGCGGCATGAAACAAAGGGTTGTCATCGCCCTGGCCCTGGCCTGCAACCCCAAATTGCTTCTGGCCGACGAACCCACCACGGCCCTGGATGTCACCATCCAGGCTCAAGTGCTCGACCTCATGCGTAAACTCATAAAGGAACAGGGCACATCGGTGGTTTTCATCACCCACTCTCTCGGCCTCGTGGCTGAAAACTGCGATGAAGTAGCCACCATGTATGCCGGCGAAATCGTCGAATTCGGCAGCGTAAAACAACTGTTCGGCAACCCTCTGCACCCCTATACCAAGGGACTCTTCGGCTCCCTGCCCGACCTGAGCGCGGTTTCGGAACGCTTAAAGCCAATTCCCGGCCTCATGCCCGATCCCACCAACCTACCCTCAGGCTGCTTCTTCAGCCCCCGCTGCCCCTTTGCCACCGAAATCTGCTACAGCAAGCACCCAGTCGATATCGATGTGGAAGGCCACATGGTCAAATGCCACCTCTATTCCAAGGAAGGAGGCAAGGCATGAGCGCCAGAAGCCCCAAATCCGATACTCCCATCCTCAAAGTCAACAACCTGAAGAAATACTTCCACGTGGCCAAGGGAAACCTACACGCAGTGGACAATGTAAGCTTCGATATATCCAAGGGCAAAACCCTGGGCATGGTGGGCGAATCGGGTTGCGGAAAATCCACCACCGGCAGGCTCTTGGTGCGGCTCCACGAATCCACCGCTGGCTCCATAATCTACGACGGCACCGAAGTCACTACAGCCTCGGACCGGGACATGAACCGCTTGCGAACCCGCATGCAGATGATCTTCCAGGACCCCTATTCCTCCATAAATCCTCGGCACACCGTGGCGTCCATCATCGGCGAGCCCCTGAAAATCCACAAGAAAGTGAACAATAACCTGGAATACGAGGAACGAGTGCGCCAGCTTATGACCACCGTAGGTCTGGCCGAGCGCCTCTACGACGCCTACCCCCACGAACTGGACGGAGGCCGACGGCAGCGCATCGGTATAGCCCGAGCCCTGGCCCTGGACCCCGAATTCATCGTCTGCGACGAACCAGTGTCGGCCCTGGATGTCTCCATACAGGCGCAAATACTCAACCTCCTCATGGACCTCCAGGAAAAGCTGGGCCTCACTTATCTCTTCATCACCCACGACCTCTCGGTGGTAAAGCACATATCCGACGACATCGTCATCATGTATATGGGACAGATCGTCGAGCGCGGACCTACCGAAGAGCTTTTCAAGAAGCCTATACATCCTTACGGCCAGGCCCTGCTTTCGGCCATCCCCATACCTAAGCTCAACTCCAAAAGAGACCGTATAATCCTTAAAAGCGAAGTGAGCTCCCCCATCAACCCCAAACCGGGCTGCCGCTTCGCTCCTCGTTGCGCCTATGCACAGCCTGAATGTAGCGTTGCCGACCCCGTGCTCAGGGAAGTGAGCCCCGGCCGCTTTGCGGCCTGCCGCTTAGCCGAACAATTCGTCTAAAAAAAGGAAACACCCTATGACACCCAGCCAAAAAGAATTAGAAAGATTCCAAACCCTCACTCAGATACCCGGCATCGCCGCCCATGAAATGCGGGTACGGGAGTACATGAAAACCCAGCTTTCCGCCCATAGCGACGAACTCGTCTTCGACGGCCTCGGCTCGGTTTTCGCGGTCAAACGCTCCAAAAAACCCAATGCCCCCAAGGTTATGATGAGCGGCCACATGGACGAAGTGGGCTTCGTGGTCAAGCAGATCACTCCCAAGGGCCTTATAAAATTCTTTCCCCTGGGCCGAACTTGGGAGCACGTGATCATGGCCCAGCGGGTAAAGGTCTATTCTAGCCTCACTGGACAGGCCTATCCCGGCGCCGTCGCCTCCATACCCCCCCATCTTCTGCCAGAGGACTCGGCCCGACGTCTGTTATCCCTGGATCAGATGCTCATCGATATTGGCGCCGAATCCAAGCAGGAAGTCCTGGACGCCGGCATACGCCCCGGCGACATGATTGTCGTGGACGGACCTTTTGTACCCCTCATGAGCGGCAAAAAGCTGCTCGCCAAGGCCTGGGACAATCGCTTTGGCTGCGCCTTGGCTCTGGACGTTTTGGAAGCAGTAGCCGGCGAGGAACTGGACGTGGACCTCTATATCGGTGCTACGGTCCAGGAGGAATCAGGCCTGCGGGGCGCCAAGACGGCCGCCTACATGATTGAGCCCGACGTCTCCCTCGTCTTCGAATCCTCCGCCGCCAACGACAACATGGGCGACCCCGAAGAACTGGGCCAGCAGGGCATGGGCGTGCTCTTGCGCTACCTCGACCGCACCTCCATAACCCACCGCGGCCTTTTCATGTACGCAACAGGCCTGGCTGAAGCGAAAAAAATACCCTTCCAGTACTTCATGGCCTTAGGCGGCACCGACTCGGGCGAAGTCCACACCGCCCGCTCCGGCTGCCCCTCCATCACCGTGGGCGTCCCCTCTAGGTACATCCATACCAACTCCAGCATCATGGACTACCGTGATTACTGCGCCGCCAAGGACTTCGCCCTGGCCTTCCTGCGCTCCCTCAACCGCGAACGCTACGAGAAGGAAATTCTGAGCTACAGCCGCTGAAGTGCGGCCAGGAGAATTGGGCGTATAAGATGAGGACACAATAACGGGATTGTCCAGGATGGACAGGATAACTACATGGCGTACATAATGTATCTTTGAGTCGGAGGTTCCTATGGTTACGCGGTTATCAATCTCTGAAGTGATGAAAAGGATTTTTGCATTGCTTCGGCAAGATACCTGCGAGAGTATTGTAGAAACATTGAATATTATCTCCGATAAAAAGTTAAAGGCTGAACTTAATATTGGAATAAAGCAGTTCGAAAATAATCGCCTTATCGATTTTGATGACTTTAAGAAAAGTCTAATTCTACGAGATGAATGAAACATTGTCTAATAGCACATAGTGATCTGTATTGGCATCTCGGAGGTATTACATGATTCCCATCCTCGACATGCACGCCGACGTTTTCATGGATCTCGTGCGGCGCTATGAAGCGCGCAACGCGCAAAAATATGATAGTACTTCAATATCGCGCAACGCGAATAATAGCTTGGGTGCGCCCGGATATTTTTTCGAGCTAGAAACACGGCATCTCAACCGCATCAAGTCAGGCGGCATAGTCGGTGCTGTCCTCATCGATTGTCGTATGGCCGGCGAAACCGCCGAACCTGAACATCTCGAGCAGTTCATTGCAACCGTCAGGCGTGAGCTAGCGGCCGCCGTCGAGGCCGTCACCTGGGTGCGCAGCTCTGCCGACCTCCAAAACGCCTTCGCCGCCGGCCGCTTCGCTGCCATCGTCGGCTACGAGGGCTTAAGTCCCACCAAGGGCGACCTTAGCTGGATTAGGCGCCTCTACGACGAAGCCGGCCTGCGTGTTGCCGTCCTCACCCACAACGACGACAATGACTACGGCGGCGGGGCGCTGGGAGCCCGAGGCGGCGCGCTAGGCAGTTCCGGCGCGCTCAATGCAATCGACACTGGCGGCGCGCAAGGCATGTCCAACGCGCACGGCTCACTAAGCGGGTCCTTCGGCACCCCAGTCCTAGGCCTTACCGAAAAAGGCCACCAAGCTGTGGCCTTGATGAACGAACTCGGCATCCTCATCGATATGGCCCACGCCGGCAAGGCCACAAGGCGCGACATACTCGCCGCCTCAACCCGCCCGGTAATGCTCTCCCACACTTCCGCCAAGGCAGTCTACGACAATGGCCGAAATCTCTCGG
>CAZHSK010000088.1:0-6226 GCA_964535235.1 uncultured Treponema sp.
TTTCACTTGGACATAGTTTTCAAAGAGCATTCTCTGACGCACATATACCTTGGGCTCTACGAAAACCCCTGTAGCCTTGAGCTGGTTTTCCAGATCGGCGTCCGTAGCCTTGGCTCCCAGGCTCGCCTTCATCTGAGTGAGGGCCTTGGTAACCTCGGTGTCGGACACGGTGATCTTCTCCTTCTCGCAGTACTGGAGAAAAAGAAGGCTGTTGATACGCGCGTCCAGGACCTGGCGTACCTGTTCGGACGAAAAATCAGTCCCTGTGGCCTTCTGGAGCTTTTCCACGTCTGTCTTCAGCTGGCGTTGGGATATCGCCTCGGTTTTGGTGAGTTTTATGGTCGCGACGGTCTTGTCGATGGTAGTCTGGGCGCCCAGTACATGGCAGAGGGCAAAAAAGATCATAGCAGGCAGTAATCGTGTGTTCATTGTATCTCGCTCTCTTTTGTTGGCGGCATCGGGATGCATTCTAGCATAAAAGCCGCAGGTATATAACAACAACAAACGGGAATGCCCTTCGTATCGGGGCTTTTTCCCTCAACTTTCAGCTTCCGACAATCTTTTTTTCACAGCAGCGAGTCCTGGAAGCTTGGGCATGAGGTTCGCCGCTTTTTCCAGGGCATCGCCCGCTTTTTCCCATTCCTTTCTCCGCAGGTGAACCTCGGCCTTTTTTCTGTGAAACTGCGCAGTATCCCGCAGTCCCACTTCGAGTTCGATGGCCTCTTCGAGCCTGTCCAAATAATCGTCCTCGTCTATCCGCCCTGGCATTTTTTGGAGAAGGAGAGTCCTGAACTTGAGGGCCACCACGTCGAAATAGTACCTGAACCAGGGTTTTTCCCTTTCCATCGCTATGAGACGCTTATAGATTCCATATGCCTTCAGCAAGCGGCCACGCTTTTCGTACTCTTCGGCTAGACAGTACTCGGCATCCATGGCCTCGCCTCGTTCTATCCAGCGCTCGAGGCGAAAGTCGCCGAAGGCCTTGGAACGCTCGTAGACAGCAATAGCTTCATCCTCAAGATTATGCAAAAGGTCGAAGATTATAAGCTTGGCTTGACTTTCGGGATCTGAGCTCCTGGCTTTGAGAAAGCTTCGGTAGTCAAAGCCCCCCTGTTCTAGCTTCTGCCTTCTCAGGCTGCGGTCGTAAACCCTGCGTTTTTCCGCATCCGAAAGAATTCTGTAGGCTTCCAGAATGAGGCGCATTGCCGATTCACGCATGGAAGCCACCGGTCGCGATCCCTCTTTGCTGCGGCCGAGGTATCCCGAATCGCTTGAATTAGCCGCGTCGCGGCCAGATACTTCCATGTCGGGATGATATTTTTTTGCCTTTTTACGGAAGGCGCTCTTTATAGTGCTCTGATTGGAGTCGGGCGGCACGCCCAGTACGTCGTAATAATTTTCCATGGCTCAGCCTCTCACCAGAGGGGCCCCGCGGGCTGCTGCGATGATTTGTGATTCGTTGGACACTATCTCAGCCATGGTAAGGATCACGCCTTCTTTTTCCAGTAATTTCATGAACAAACCGAGCTGCCTGTTAGGAAAGAGCCCCGATTTAAGCAAAATTGCCATGGATCGCCTGCCGGCCAGTGATCCTGCCTTGGCAAGGGCTTGGGCCAGGTTTATACCTTTCGCGTTTTTCGCAGGCACTAAGTGGGCGCAGAAAACAAGGAACTCGCTGCTGCTTAGTCTTGTATCGACGGTCTCGAAGATTTCACAGTCATGGCCCATAGCCCTGAATTCCCTTCCGAGGCTTTGGGCTGCCCTTTTAAGCCTATCGCTCTTGTTTTCGCCAAGGGCGACTACCGCAATGCGCATTGCAGCGCGTCAATTGGATGTCTGGGTAGTAGATTCGGCGGGAGCCTGCTGCTCCTGGGTGCTTCCCTCCGGGACAGCCTCGCCCTTCCACCACTCGGCGCTGCCGCTTTCCTGAGTCTGCTGAACGGCCAGGGCTTCAATGTTGCCCGTTGAGGACTTATTGATGATAGCCATGGAGAATGCGGTTATGAAGAAGAGGGCTCCCAGCACATACGTAATTTTAGTGACAATATTCGAAGCCCTGGACCCGAACGCGCTGGCCGAACCGCCGGCAAAGATGCCGCCGATGGAATCAGAATCCTCATCTTGAATAATCACGAGGAAAATGAGGAGGAGGCACACGATCACGAAGAGTATGAGAAGCAACACTGCAAAGAAACCCATGGCTAGGACTCCCGGACACACAAAATATCGACTGCCTCCGTACGAAACGGAAGCAGTGAGGCATTCTATATGAAAAAGCCTTTTCGCATCAAGAGCTTAGAAGGAACAACGAAAACTATCGGAAAGAGGCTATGGGAACGAAGCTGTCGGCCTTGAGGCTGGCCCCGCCCACTAAAGCTCCGTCGATATTGGGCTTGGCCATGAGGGCTGCGACATTATCGGCCTTTACCGAGCCGCCGTATTGTATGAGGGTGGCCTTGGCCACGGCCTCGCCGTAGAGGGCTGCCAGCATCTTGCGGCAATAGGCGTGCACGGCGTCGGCATCCTCGGGGCTGGCAGTCCTGCCCGTGCCGATGGCCCAAACCGGTTCGTAGGCGACAGTCACCTTCCCCATATCTTTGGCGTCAATACCGGACAGGCCCTCCTTGAGCTGGGTCTCGATCACCTTCTCCAGCCTGCCGGATTCCCGTTCTTCCAGGGTTTCACCCACGCAGAGAATGACTTCCAGGCCATGGGCGAGAGCCAGTTTTACCTTCTTGTTGATCAGGGCATCGCTTTCCAGATAGCTGTGCCTTCGTTCGGAGTGGCCCAGAATGACCACCCGAACGCCCAAATCTTTGAGCATGAGGACCGATACCTCGCCGGTATGGGCTCCCTGTTCCTCGGGTCCCATGTTCTGGGCGCCCAGGAGAATATTGCTTCCGGCCAGGACCTTTGAGACCTCCGAGAGGGCCGTAAAGGCCGGGGCCACCATGAGTTTTTCCTTGCAGCCTGCGAGCTTGCTCTTAAGTTCAGAGGCCAGGGCTACGGATTCGGCGGCCGTCTTGTGCATTTTCCAGTTGCCGGCGATAAAGTATGAACGCATTTATTTCTCCTCCAGACAGGCTATTCCTGGCAGTACCTTGCCTTCAAGATATTCGAGGCTGGCGCCGCCGCCGGTGGATACGTGGCTCATCTTGTCGGCCAGGCCGTACTTGTTCACCGCAGCCACCGAGTCGCCGCCTCCCACTACGGTGAGGGCTCCTCTTTGGGTGGCATCGGCCACCATCAGCGCAACTTCCCGGGTGCCCTTGGCAAAGGCATCGAATTCGAAAACCCCCATAGGGCCGTTCCATAACACGCTCTTGGCCGATGCCAAAACGGCTTTGTAGGAGTCCAGGCTCTTGGTTCCCACATCCATGCCCATGAGCTCGGCCGGAATGTCCTGGCCGTCTACATTCACCGGTTTGGCCTCGGGCGAGAAAGATGAGGCGCAGACATGGTCCAGGGGGAGGAGCAACTGTACTTTTGCATTTTCGGCCTGGACCAGAAGTTCTTTCGCCATATCCACGAAGTCGGGCTCTACCAGGCTCAATCCCACCTGGATGCCCTTGGCCTTGAGGAAGGTATAGGCCATGCCTCCGCCAATGACGATGGCGTTTGCATTTTTTATAAGGCTCTGGAGCACCGCGATCTTGGTGGAGATCTTGGCCCCTCCGATGATGGCGACCATGGGTTTGGGGGGAGCTTTAAGCATGGGCTCCAGGTGGGCTACTTCCTTCTCCATGAGAAGGCCGCCCACGCTTACCTTGCTGAACTTGGAAACCGTGGCGGTGGAGGCGTGGGCTCTGTGGGCGGTGCCGAAGGCGTCGTTGACGTAGACATCGCCGTAGGAGGCCAGTTCCTTGGCCAGAATCTCCTGGACCGCCAGGTCCTTGGAACTCTCTTCCTTGTGGAAACGAGTATTCTCCAGCATGACGATCGAGCCCGCTGGCAGCGCTTCTATGGCTTCTTTTTGTCCCTTGCAGGAAGGAAGATAGACTACAGGTTTATTTAAAAGCCCCGACAGGTAGTCGGCCACGGGCTTCATACGGTGCTTGCCGTTCAAGTATTTTTCCAGATCGAAGGCCTTGCCGTCCCGCTGGGCCTTCTCCTTCGCCTTGGCGGCATCCTTGTCGGGATCGCCCAGGTGAGACATGAGCACCAGGCGCTGGGCGCCGGCGCCAAGAAGATACTTGATTGTGGGCAGGGCCGCCCTTATGCGGGTGTCGTCCTGGACGCTCGCGTCCTTCATGGGCACGTTGAAATCCACCCTCATCAGCACCTTGGCGCCGGCGAGGTCGATGTCTTTCACAGTTTTGATCATGGCTTAAGACTCCTCTACGGAAACGCCGACCCTGGATGGATCGGCGCTTCTCGCGTATCAATCCTTCAAAATCCTTATTTCTTGGAATCCATGTAGCGGAGGAGGTCCACTACCCTGTTGGAATAGCCCCACTCGTTGTCGTACCACGACACGAGCTTGAAGAAGCGTTTTTCGCCCTTGAGGTTGTTCTGTAGGGTTGCCAGGCTGTCGTAGATGGAAGACCTGGGATCGTGGATGAAATCGGTGGAGACCAGTTCCTCGTTTCCATAACCAAAAAGACCCTTGAGATAGGTCTCGGAGGCCTTCTTCATGAGGGCGTCGATCTCCTCGATGGAACTGTCCTTCTCGGACCTGAAGGTGAGGTCCACCACGGATACCGTGGGGGTGGGCACGCGGAAGGACATGCCGGTGAGTTTGCCCTTGGTCTCGGGCAGAACCTCGCCCACGGCCTTGGCGGCTCCCGTGGTGGAGGGAATGATATTGATGGCCGCTGCCCTGCCGCCTCTCCAGTCCTTCTTGGAAACCCCGTCCACCGTCTTCTGGGTGGCGGTGTAGGAATGGATGGTGGTCATCAGGCCGGTTTCGATGCCGATGCCTTCCTTGAGGAGTACATAGACCAGGGGAGCCAGGCAGTTGGTGGTGCAGGACGCGTTGGAAACGACCAGGTCCTTGGCGGGATTATACTTCTCGTGATTGACGCCCATGACGAAGGTGGGAATCTTTTTGTCCTCTGCCTTGCTCTTGGCCGGAGCGGTGATGATCACCCTCTTGGCTCCCGCTTCTAGGTGGCCGAAGGCTTTTTCGTCGGAGAAAATACCGGTGGCCTCGATGACGTACTCGACGCCCAGCTTGGCCCAGGGGAGGTTCTTGAGTTCCTTCTCGGCCATGATGCAGGCGATCTCGTGGCCGTTGACCACGAGAATATCGTCCTCGGCCTTGGCCGGGTCGCTCTTCTTGGTCGTGAGGGCGGCCTTCATCCTGCCCTGTACCGAATCGTACTTGAGCTGGTAGGCAAAGTACTCGGCGTCGGTGGCAACATCCACTACGGCCACCACATCTACCTTATCCTTGCCTAAAAGTCCTTGATCGACGATGGACTGGAATACCAGCCTGCCGATTCTTCCAAAACCATTGATAGCTACTTTCATGGAGTTCCTCCTTGGGAACAGTCTAGGTTAGACAAAGGCACGACCCGATCTTCCGCTCCTCACTGGAAGCAAAAACACCAGGGCTCCTGATTTGGATAATTAAATATCCATTTTTATGTCTCCGTGTCAATACGGATGGTGATACTGTATAAAATATGTGCATTATTTTCTAGTAGAAGGCTACCCCTATGCCATTTCTCTGCGGAATGCTGCCTTGCATAACCGGCTACGGCTCTTTCTTCCGCACCAGGCTCGATTGACCAAGGAGCCCTCCTCGTATACCCTTTGCCTATGTCTCCCAGATTCCGATCAAGCCTACCGCCCAGTGCCTGGCTCGCCATAATCTTTACGCTCATTTTAGGCCTCTCTCTAGGGCTCGGCATAGCCGGGACAGTAAATACAATACGAAACGAAAACTTCACCGAGTTCCAGTCAGCCCTACCCACCAAGCTCTACGATATCAACGGCAAGCTGATCACCGAGTTCTTCTCCGCTGAAAAGCGCAATCCCGTAGCCGTCAACGACCTGCCCGACCATTTGATCGGAGCCTTCCTCACCAGGGAAGATCAGTCCTTTTACCGGCATAGGGGTTTTACAATCAAAGGCCTGGTACGAGCCGTCCTGGGACAGCTCACCAACAGGAATTTAGGCGGGGGCTCTACGATTACCCAACAGCTGGCTGGAACCCTCTACGCCGACCGGCGGGACATCTCCATACGGCGAAAACTCATCGAACTCTGGTGGGCCCTTCAGA
>CAZHSK010000089.1:0-6125 GCA_964535235.1 uncultured Treponema sp.
AGCCTTGTAGCGCCGTGGAATACGAAGGAGTCCCCTTCCCTGCCGTGATCCACGACTTTCCTCGCCCGGTCGGGATCGGCACTGACAGCATAGCCTTCAGAGGCGAGGACTATGGTAGCGCAGGCTGCATCCTTCCACTGGGGCTTGCATTCATCCAGCCTAGCTTGGACACAGGCTAAAATGATTTCTCCAAAATCGGATTCCAGGAGGGGCAGAATAGCTTGGGTTTCGGGATCGCCCAGCCTGCAGTTGTATTCCAAGGCCTTGGGACCTTCGGGGGTGAGAATGAGGCCTGCGTAGAGGGTTCCCACGAAGGGAGATCCTTCGGCGGCCAGGCCGCTGCAGGCCTTGCCCAAGAAGGTATCGGCCAGGCTTTCGGCCATTTCCATGGCTGCCCTCCTGGCCGAGGCCAGGGCGCCCATGCCACCCGTATTAGGTCCCCTGTCGGACTCGAGTAGTCGCTTGTGATCCTGGGATGGAGGGAGTACTCGGACATGGCTGCCGTCGCAGAAGCCCATGAGGGAGAGTTCTTCGCCCGAGAGTCTTTCCTCTATGACGACTTCCCTGCCCGCCTCGCCCAGGCTATTGCCGTCCATGAGGGATTCCAGGATGCTTTTGGCTTCCTGGATACTCTCGGGGAGGAAGACGCCCTTGCCGGAGGCGAGGCCCGAGGCTTTGATGACGAAGGGCCAGGGAGCCAAGCTCAGGAAGTCGAGGGCCTCGCCGAGTTTGTCGAAGACCCGGAAATCGGCAGTGGGGATGCCGTATTTCTTCATGAAGGCCTTGGAAAAGCTTTTGGATGACTCGATGCGGGCGGCGGCAGCCGAGGGGCCGAAGCAGAGGGGCGGATTCGCCGCCCGCAGACCCCCTAGCCTGTCGGCCAGACCTAGGGAAAGGGGAAGCTCGGGACCCACCACGACCATATCGATATCGTGGGTGAGCACCGCATCCAGGATGGCGGGGATATTATCGGCGCCGATGTCTAAGTTTTGTCCCAAAAGAGCCGTGCCGGCATTGCCGGGAGCGCAGTACAGCCGATCCACCAGACGAGAGGCGGAGAGCTTCCAGGCGAGGGCGTGCTCTCTTCCTCCTGATCCAACTACAAGCAGGTTCATAGTCCCATCCTCATGCTAAAATTCAAAACGGTCCTTGGCTTCGGAGAAATCCACCTCAAAGGGGTAGTTCCCGGAAAAGCAGGCGCTGCAGTACTTGCCCAGATCGCCCACCGCCCTGCCGGCGGCCTCCAGGGAGAGGTAGGCCAGGGAGTCGGCGCCGCTCCAAGCTGCCAGATTCTCCAGGGGCATCAGATTGGCGATGAGATCCCGCTTTTCGCCCATATCGACGCCCATCATGCAGGGGAATTTTACCGGAGGGCTGGAAACCCTGACATGGACTTCCCTAGCTCCGGCATTGCGCAGGAGCGCCACCAAGGGTCGTATGGTATTCCCCCGCACTATGGAATCGTCTATGACGACAATACGCTTATTTTTCACCGAATCGCTGAGCACGTTGAATTTTAGGGATACCCCCCGTTTACGCAGAAAATTGCTGGGTTCGATGAAGGTGCGGCCTATGTAACGGTTTTTAACGAAGGCCTCCCCGTAAGGAAGACCTGAGGCTTCCGAATAGCCGATGGCCGCCGATATGGAAGAATCAGGTACCGGGATGACCAAGTCGGCTTCCACCGGCGAGTCCTGAGCGAGGCTGGCCCCGAATCGGCGACGCACCTCATGGACGCAGTGGCCGTTCCAGATGCTGTCCGGCCTTGAAAAGTAGACGAACTCGAAGATGCACGAAGCTTGCCTTATTCTCTTAGCCTTAAGGCCTGTCAGCGTGGAACTACTCACGTTTCCCTGCCCATCGCAGAATACTATCTGCCCGGGTTCGATTTCGTGAATTTCCCTGCAGCCCAGAGTGGAGAGGGCACAGGTTTCAGAGGCGGCTACAAAGGCTTTTTCTGCGGTGAAACCATAGGAGAGGGGGCGCAAACCCCAAGGGTCCCTGGCGGCGAACACGCCCTCCCGAGTGAGTAGGACGAAGGAGAAGGCGCCAATCCAGCCTTCCATCGCCGCCTTTATGCGGCTTGTCCAGCTTCGCTTTTCGGAGCCTGCCAAATCCATGACCATGAGCTCGGTATCGCTGGCCGAGGTGAGTCCCACACCCTTGTTGAGGAGCCTGGAACGGATAACCCCGGCGTTTACCAGATTGCCGTTATGGGCGAGGGCCATGGGGCCGTGGCGGGAGTCGATGAGGAAGGGCTGTATGTTCCTGATGTTGGAACTGCCTGTGGTGGAATAGCGGTTGTGGCCTATGGCCAGATTTCCGCTCAAACTTTCCATGTCGACTTCGGAGAATACCTGGGAGACCAAGCCCTGATTTTTCTTGGCAGTGAGGGAATGCCCGTCGAAGGCTGCGATGCCCGCCGATTCCTGGCCCCGGTGTTGAAGGGCAAAAAGCCCGTAGTAGACCATTCTGGCCGCATCTTTATTGGGTGCGTAGACGGCCATGACGCCGCACTCCTCTCTCGCCCCGTCGCAGGAAGGCAGCTCTAAGGGGTTCATCGACCTTTAACCTCGGGATAGAGCTCGGCCTCGAGGCTTACGTCATCGACTTCTATCTTTTCTCTGGCATCCTTCTGAAACTCCCTTACTTTGCCTCTTATCTGAGGGTCGGTCACGGCCAGAAGCTTGGCGACAAAGAGGGCGGCGTTGCGGGGGTCCAGTACTGTGGCGGCGGCCACCCCGGGAGGCATACGGAGGGAGGAGTATACGTCCGCTCCGCCGAAGGCTTCGCAGGGAGGCGGGCAGGCTATCACCGGAAGGCTGGTGGAAAAGTCCACCATGCCCGAGAGGGCATTGGAAAGTCCGGCTATGGTGATGTAGGCAGCCAGGCCTGCTTTCTTTTCGGCTTCCGCGAGAATGCCTAAAAGCTTTTCCGGCGTTTTATGGGCCGAGGCCACCCTGGCCTGGCTGGTTATGCCGAATTTATTGAGCCATTCGATTATGCGAGCTGCGTGGCCTGAATCGGATTTTCCGCCCATTATGATGAGAACTTGCTTGTTGCTCATACTTCTATGCCCTCCTTGGCCAGATTTTGTGCTAGCCGGGGTTCTACCGGATAGGAGCCGGGTAAAAAACTTGTTCCCGTGAGCTGTTCATAGGCTTTCTGATAGAGAAGAGAGGTGTCCACCCACACGGAAGCCGGCAGAACCGGTAATTCCCCATCGCCGCTGTACCCCTTTTCGGCATAGCGGAGGCGGACGAATTCCTTGTCGAAAAGCTCGGGCTCCAACCCTTGTTCCAGGCGGGCTTCGTAGCTGTCGGCTTTCCAGAACCGGGATGAATCGGGGGTGTGGATTTCGTCGATGAGAAGAATTGTGCCGTCCGGAGCAAGGCCGAACTCGTACTTGGTATCCACTAGCATGAGGCCCACACTGGAGGCGATCCGGCTTCCTCTGTCGAAGAGAGCAAGTGCGATTTCCATGACCTTGTTCCAGACCTGCGAAGGCAGGTAGCCCTTGTCCACCACCTCTGCCACGGTGAGTCTTTCGTCGTGGAAACCCGCCTCTGCCTTGGTGGTGGGTGTAATGATAGGCTGTGGCAGTTTCTGATTTTTATGCAGTCCTTCGGGAAAACTGTAGCCGTAGATATGTCGGTCGCCCTCGGAATATCTGCGCCATAGGGCTGTGGAAGTTACCCCGGTGATGTAGCCTCTGACTATGACTTCCACAGGGAGGGGGGATGCCAGCCTTACCACAGAGGCATTGGGATCTGGCAGGGAAATAAGGTGATTGTCGACAATGTCCTTGCTCTGTTCATTCCACAAGGCCGATAACTGGTTCAAGACCTGGCCCTTCCATGGCACTGCGCCTACTACCCTATCAAAAGCCGAGAGCCTGTCGGTGGTGACCAGGAGTCTTGTTTCCTTTCCCAGGGAGTACCAATCCCTTACCTTACCCGAATGGCGTTGAGTCTTGCCCTGGGGCAGGCCTAAAAAGGCCCGGGGAAGCTCGTCCTGGATCCGGCTTTTTTCAACCATAGATGGCTCCTTGATCGATGGCGTGGCGAACGCCGTTTTTAAAGAGGGCTAATCCTGCCCCAGGTTTGCCTTTACGGTACGCCCGGCCCGCCGCACCCTCTAGTACATTGTTCTCGGGATGCGGCATGAGGCCGAGCACGGTGCCTGCGGGATTGCAGATGCCTGCGATATCCCAGGGAGAGCCGTTGGGGTTGTCGGGCCAACGGCCTTGTGCCGCCCCTCCTTCCGGGGATGCGTAGCGGAGTGCTACCAGGCCCCGGGATTTAAGGGCTTCAAGATGTTCGCTGTCCGAAGCCAGAAAGCGTCCTTCCCCGTGAGCTACCGGGCAGGTTATGAGATCTTCCAGGCCCTTGGTCCAGATGCAGGGGCTTTTCTCCACCATCAGGCTCACCCAGCGGCATTCAAAGCGGCCTTCCAAGTTGTCGGTGAGGGTAAAATGCCGCTCGGTACCGTCTGAGGGCAGGAGTGCCGTGCCAGGCAGAATGCCTGACTTCACCAAGGTCTGGAATCCATTGCAAATGCCAATGACGGGCTTGCCATCTTCCACAAAACGGCTCACCTCTTCCTTGAAGAACGAGGCGATATCCAGGGCAAAGAGGCGTCCGGCGCCCAGTGCGTCGGCATAGGAGAATCCGCCGGGAATCACCAGTATCCTGCTCTCGCGCAGAAGCCTTCTGTCCTCCCGCAGCGCATTTACATGTACGATGCACGCCTCGGCGCCGGCCGCCTCCAGGGCGAAAGCCGCGTCTAAATCCCTGTTGATGCCTGCGGCGTGCAGGATTAATGCCTTAGGCTTCATTGCCACCCTCCCCCGCAAAGGCCCTGGCCAGCATTTCGAGCCCGATCGCAGAAATTTCCTTGGTATCTTTGTGCAGGAGAATCCGTTTTTCCTGCTTTGTCGATCCTATTTTTACAAAGGGGAGTCCAGCCAGATGGCGCTCGAAAGTAGCGGCGTTGCTCATGGCCACTTCTACGAGGAGGCAGCCGTTGGTTTCGCCGAAGAGCAGAATGGCGTGGAGCTGGGCTTGGCTCAAGGCCGAGCCGTTTTTGGAAAGTTCAGCCTTTCCGGAGGAGCTCAGGGCTATCTCGAGAGCATCGAGCTTGATCTCGGCGCCCAGATCTCCTCCAATGCACATTTCAGCCAGGGCTGCCCCAAGGCCTCCATCGGAGAGGTCGTGGGCTGCGGCAACAAGCCCTACCAGCATGGCGCCGTGCAAAGCTCTGTAAATTTTCGGCGAGAGGGCGGAAAATGCCGGCGCTGCGGTTCCCGTCCTGCTCTCCATCAGATCTTGAAGCACCGAAGCCTCAAAGAGAGGAGAGAACTCCCCAACGAGATAGATGCAGGATTCGGGCTGCTTGAAATCACTGCCGGGAATGTAACCAATATCGGGTACTATTCCCATGGCCGAGATGAGGAGGGAGGGCGGGACTGCTATTTTTTCTCCTCCGGGGCCCTCGAACTCGTTGTTGAAGGAATCTTTACCGCTTATGAATGGCGTGCGGTGCGCAAGGGCGGCATCCCTGCAAGCCTTGGCCGCCCTGAGGAGGGTCCAGAGGTTTTCGGGTTTCTGGGGATCTCCCCAGCAGAAATTATCCACCACCGCGATCCGGTCTGGATCGGCGCCGACGGCTACAGCGTTTCGCACCGCCTCGTCCAGGGCAGAGGCTGCGGCGTTATATGAATCGGCTTCGCCATACCGGGGGTTGAAGCCGTTAGAGATGGCCACTCCCCGTTTCATTCTTGTTTCCAGGGGCACTGCCACGGCCGCATCGCTGGGGCCTGCCTGGAATTCGCCGGCGAAGGGTCCCAGTCTGGTGCCTCCCTGCACTTCATGATCGTAGCGTCGGACGGCCCATTCCTTGGAACTCACGGCATGGTGGCCCATAACCGAGGTATAGAGAGTCTGGATGGGAGTTGTGCCGAGCGTCAGCGACGGCGCCCGGGCGATTCCCGCGCTGCCCTGCCCGGGCGCCGTCGCCTTCATATGCCGCCGGGGCATGCCCTTGTGGAGGAAATCGCAGTCCAGATTGAGCACCATTTCACCCCGGTAGCGCACTACAAGGCGACCTGTGCCGGTGAAGGCACC
>CAZHSK010000090.1:0-6080 GCA_964535235.1 uncultured Treponema sp.
GCCATTGCCGGGGCGGACCAGGGGTTAGGGAGCTTCCTTTCGGCTATAGATCCTAGCTATGGGAAAAAAACCATCCTGGACAGGAACGCCGGGGTTGAAACCTACGCAGCCCTCAAGCCTGACAGGGTCCTGCTCAAAAGCGCGATGAAAAAAAGCTTAGGGGTGGGTTTGGATGCCTTGGGCATTCCCCAGCTGTATTTGAATCTGGAAACGCCAGAAGATTATTTTAATGATATCCGCAGCCTGGGCAGCCTGTTTGAAATGGAGGCGCGAGCCGAGGCTGTTGCGGGCTTCTATCGGAAAAAACTGGACTGGCTCGATGCGCTTCCGAGGCAGGGGAGGGCGCCCAGGATCCTTTTAGTCCAGGCTTCCTCAGTCCAGGAAGGAACCTGGGATGTTCCTCCTTCTGCCTGGATGCAGACTAAACTTGTGGAAATGGCCGGAGGAGAGGCCCTCTGGAAGGAGGCCAATCCCGGATCAGGATGGGCTTCCGTGAACGCCGAGCAGATCGCCGCCTGGAATCCTGAGGTGATTCTAGTGGTAGATTACCGACGAGATTCCCGCATAGCAGCCAAAGCCCTGGCTTCGTTACCCGCCTTGGCTGTCACCAGAGCGGTAAAGGAAGGCCGTGTTGTGGGTTTCGCCCAAGACTTCTATTCCTGGGACCAGCCGGATGCCCGCTGGATCTTGGGTCTTGAGTGGCTGCACCGGGTTCTGTGGCCAGGTGCCCATTCCTCAGGCTCAATGCTGGAATCGGCCAAGGAATTTTTTTCTTTTATGTACTCTATGAATCCTGAGGTTTTTTCAAAGACAGTATTGCCTCGCCTTTCAGGCGATTTCGATCGATGAAGTCATCAAGGGCAGGAAAGGGCTTTCGCTTCCCTATGCTGATGGGTGGAGCTATCGCCGCCGGCTTTTGCCTTTATCTGCTAGCGGGCCGATATCCGCGCCTAGGCCTTCTAAACCCCTTCAGCCTCGGGCAGGACGAGATCGCCGTGCGTGTGCTTCTCTCCCTGCGACTGCCCCGAGCCTTGGGCGCCCTAGTCCTGGGCGCGGTGCTCGGCGGCTCAGGTGCCGTCTTCCAGACAATTTTCGGCAATCCCCTGGTGGACGCAGGCTTTTTGGGAGTTTCCCAGGGGGCGGCCTTCGGCGCAGCCCTGGCCCTCCTGGCGGGAGTCGGCGGCTTATACGCAGTGGCCGGGTTTTCCTTTGTCTTTGCCCTGGCCGCCCTATGGATCAGCATAAGCCTCTCTAAAGCCTTCACCTTTGGCGGCCAGGTTCTGCGCCTGCTGCTCGCGGGGCTGGCGGTTTCGGCCTTTTTTTCAGCCCTTCTCGGAGCTGTCAAATACGCCGCCGACCCCCTGTCTCAGCTTCCCGATATTGTCTTTTGGACCATGGGTTCTCTCTCACCCATGAGCTGGCAGCGGCTTGAGTTTGTCCTGCCTCCAGCCATGGCAAGCCTTGCGACTCTCATTTTTTTACGCTGGAGGGCGACCCTCCTTTCCCTGGACGATTCGGTTAGCAGTTCTCTCGGCCTGAGACCGGAAACCGAGCGGGCTCTTCTGGCCGCCGCCGCCGCCGTTGGCGTTGCCACGGTCACCGCGGTATGCGGAGTAGTCTCCTGGGTGGGCCTGGTGGTTCCCCAGGTTGTGCGCCTGAGGACCGGGGCTAGTGGAAGATCCGCCATTCCCCTTTCCATGGGGGGAGGTGCGCTCTTTGTCCTGATCTCCGACGGCATAGCTAGAGTGCTCTTTCCCGGAGAATTACCCCTGGGCATAGTGACCTCGATTCTCGGTGCCCTAGCCTTCGCCCTCCTCCTCACCAGGAGGAAGATGGAGCTTCTGCGATGATGTCCCTCGAGGCCGAGACTGTTTCCTTTTCCCGGCCTGGGAGGGGAGAGGTGCTAACGAGCATTTCGCTCTCCCTAGCGTCCGGCAGGATCATTGCGATCCTCGGTGCCAACGGAGCGGGCAAGACAAGCCTTCTGTCGGTTCTGGCCGGTAGGCTTCATCCCAGCGGCGGCAAAGTCAGGATTCAAGGAGTCGAACTTTCAGCGCTCCCTGCCAGAGAAATTGCCCAGAAGCTCGCCTTTCTACCTCAAATCGAAAGGCTTCCGTTCAACTACCCAGTTCTGGACTTCGTGCTTCTGGGAAGGGCTCCGCATATCCCGGCCCTTTCGCTTCCCGGAAAAAGAGATTACGAGGCTGCCCGGAGAGCTCTGGAGGAAGTCGGAGTTGCCAACCTTGAAGATAGGGGAGCCGCCACTCTTTCAGGCGGGGAATTCCAGCTTGTCCGCATTGCCCGCTGCCTTGCCCAGGAGGCTGAAATCCTCCTCCTGGATGAGCCTACTTCCCTTCTGGATCCAGCCCACGCAGCCTCGGTAGCCTTGCAGCTTTCCCTTCTGGCAAAGCGCGGCAAAGCGATTATCTTTACTACCCACGATATTGGTCTGGTCCATTCGGTGGCTGACTGGGCTATCCTTCTTCACGAAGGTTCAGTGCTCGCCTCTGGGCCGACGGTCCAGCCCTTCGATCTGCCTACCTTGAAAAAAGCTTTCGGCGCGGACTTTAGCCTGCAATCCCTTCCCAGCGCGTACTTACGTAAATCCTGATATTTTAGGGTAGGACTTCCCAGGCGATGGCTATGTCATAATTCTTGCCGTCCTCCGAGAGGCCTAGCCTCAGTGTGTCTGTCGCGGGAATATTCAAGTCCAGTTCGAAGACACTAGTGTCATTCTTCACAAGGGGGACAAAGTCATTGCCGATTATCAAGGCAGCTTCCCTGCTCTCCGGGCTTTTATAGGAGAAGTGAAGTCTGCTTCCTATTTGAAGCTTGCCCGAGAGAGGAGAAATAAGCGAATCGATGGCGGAATTCTGGTATCGGGCATAGGCAGTTGGGAAGCATGTAATTGGACTGGGAGCCTGATTGACCAGTTTTAGGGAGAGAACTTTTTTCAAAGACCCCAGAGGGTAGCCGGCTTTGCGCATAAGCTCCAGAACTTTCTGCTTCTGGCCTTGATCGAAGGGATCCTCGATAAAAAGATAGGACGGGGGATTTGTAATTTTCTTGAAATGAGCCAGTATTACTCTCCTGTCGGCCAAGTCTAGGGGAGACAGGAGCTGGGTTTCAAACCTTTTTGCCTCTATTAGATAGTCAATCCGCTCTTCCCTGATTTTTTTCGCGTAGACTTCGAAGGTATAGCTGCCCTTGGAGGGGATTGAGGCTAAAATTCGTTGCCGCCCGAGCGCCGGCCGTTGAATGAATACAGCTCCTGGAATCTCCTCTTCCTCGGTGCCGAACAGCACTCCCTCCAGGATGATTTCCTGGTCATCTGAAGATATGTCCAGTTCATAGGCGCCCCCTGTTTCGGTTTCCCAGACCGGGGCGGGGGCGGCAAGCTTAAGCCCATAAGAGAAAAAGTCGTTCTCCAGATCGGGAAGGCTGAGGAATTCCTGGCCTGTTAGAGGAAGTGACAGTAACTGCTGCCATGCTTCCTTGGGAAAGCGGGAATAGATGCTTCTGGCAGGATCGAGAAAGAGATTGTCGGTGGAGTATTTCTTGATGAAAACCCAGTCTTTAACATAGCCTGCGTCGAAGGTTGTGTCGACGATGTACCAGCGCCCCAGGATCTGCACCAAGTTCCATGCGTGGGAATTATCCTGGCTCAAGCCCCGGGAGCCCCTCTGGTTCTTTACATAGCCCGATACCGTGACACAAGTAATTCCCGCGGTATCAGCCATAGCCTGAAACACTCTGGAATAGCCCGAGCACACAGCCTTTCCGCCCGCCAGAACGCTCTGGATGTCCTGGTTTACCGCATTGCCGCTCTTGAGCATGGCAGCGTCGTAGCCTATGGTCGCGCAGATCCAGTCGTGAATAAGTTTTACTCTCGTAAAAGGATCGTTCTCGCCCCTTAGGAGGCTTTGGGTTATAAGGTCCAAACCCTCCCGTGCCGAACTGCGGAAGGCGGCTTGTATGCCAGGGCTGGCCTGGATCCTAGCCCTCGGATCTATCCTGCCAGTTCGGTAAAGATCCAGTGAAACCGGGGGCGCGGGCATCGCGGCCGCCGTGCTCGTAGTCGTGCTCGGGCTCGGCGGGAGGGGTTTGGGTGGGCGGAGCTTCTCGAGGAGGCTGCAGGAACCGAGGACAATCGCCGCGATTAGCGAGAATAAAACAAGGATGTTTCGCTTCGCGCGGGATTGCCTTATGTTTAGCTCGATGACGTTAACCTTTAACGGTTCTGGGAGCATTCCGCGCCAAGGCAGACTTGAGTAGCGCCGCCGGGTCCTTGAATTTACCCAGGAGTATCATCGCGGCGATGATATAGGGCTTATAACTGGCTTCCAAGTAAGTATCGTCCCTGTATCGGTCGAAGACCGAGGCCGCCACCTCCCCCGTCTTGCAGGAGACATCGGTGATATCAGCCGGCAGGCAGTGCATGTACAGGCCTTGGCCGTACTTGGGGTCGGACTTTCGGGTAAGTTTCATCATCTCTTCGGTGCATTCCCAGTCCTTGTGCTTCGCGTTGTTGGCCAGGCAGGATTTTTCCAGTTCCTTGAGTCCTCCCTGATCGCCTGCGTGTAGGAGGGGTACGCGCTGGAGCATGACATCGTAGGGAGCCCAGCTCTTGGGATAGACGATGTCGGCGTCCTTAAAGGCTTCGTTCATGGAATGGCTTATGTTGAAAGATCCCCCCGACTCCACAGCCTGGCGCCTCGATGTCTCGATCACGTCGGGCAGCAAATCATAGCCCTCGGGATAGGCTAGGGATACTTCCATACCAAAGCGGCTGGCCAGGCCGATAACCCCCTGGGGTACAGAGAGCGGCTTGCCGTATGAAGGCGAATAAGCCCAGGTCATCGCGATTTTCTTGCCTTTCAGCTTGTCCAGACCTCCGTAATAGTGGGAGAGATGGAGAAAATCGGCCATAGTCTGGGTGGGATGATCGATATCGGACTGAAGGTTGACAATGGTAGGCCGGGATGGGAGGACACCCGATGCCACGCCCTCGTCCAGGGCCTTAGCTATTTCCCGCTGATAGCGATCACCCTCGCCCAGGTAGATATCGTCCCGGATGCCTATAGCCTCGGTGAGGAAACTGATCATGGTGGCCGTTTCGCGCACCGTCTCGCCGTGGGCCAGCTGGCTCTTGCCCTCGTCCAGATCCTGGACGTAAAGGCCTAAAAGATCGCAGGCCGAGGCGAAGGAAAAGCGGGTGCGGGTGGAGTTGTCCCTGAAATTGGAGACGGCAATGCCCGAATCCCAGATACGCGGGCTGATATTGTGCTTCCGCATGGCTTGTAGAATTTCCGCTACCAGGAAGGTCGCATCGATCTCAGCTCGAGTCTTTTCCCAGGTGAGGAAGAAATCCTTGCCCGCCATGGCCGTCTTTTTGGATGCCAAGGTATCGATTAACGCTTGAATGCCTTTTCTTTCCATTCCAATCCTCCGAATAGAATTGTGCCAAAACCTAAGTATCAGAGCAAGCAGCCCCGTCTAAAAGGCTGCGCCACTTACAGTGCCTGTATGATACAAGGGCTATTGTATTCTTGTTTCTCGGCCTAAAGAACCTAAAGCCTTCAGAATCCGCTCGGGCGTGAAAGGCCATTCCCGCATCCACACGCCCAGGGCGTCGTGGATGGCTATGGCTATGGCTGGAGCCGCCCCATTCATGGATATTTCGGAAACGCTCTTGGCGCCAAAAGGCCCCACCTCGTCCTCCACGGGCATGAGTTCGACATGGAGATCCTCTGGCATCTCGGTGGCCATGGGAATCTTGTAGTCCAGGAAGCGGGGATTAAGGCAGCGACCTTCTTTGTCGTAGAGCATCTCCTCATAGAGGGAATGACCGATGGACTTAAGCACGGCGCCGTAGATCTGTCCCTTGGCAAGGGCAGGATTGATTGGAGTGCCGCAGTCCTGGTAGGCGTGGTAGCGCTGGACCTTCACCTCGCCCGTGCGCTTATTCGCCGCCACCTGGACAAAGTGCGCCCCGTAGGGGAAGGCAGCGTGTTCGGTCTTGAAGCCGCCTAAGCCCGTGAGCTCCGAATGCCCATCTCCCTGAACGGATTTGTGTCCCA
>CAZHSK010000091.1:0-5954 GCA_964535235.1 uncultured Treponema sp.
TGATAGCCCTTTCCCTGGGCACGGCGGCCAAGCAGGACTAAAGCAGGGCGGGCAATTCTCCCAAACTCCGGATACGCTCGAAACCCAGATCGGCAAAACGCTCGCCCTCGTCCTTGAGAATTGCCCGCCCGCCTAGGGCCTTGTAACCCCTGATATATTTAGGGCTGTCGTCTATGAACACTGTCGAATCCAGGCTAAAGCCCGCCTTGTCCAGAGCCCTCAGATACGCCTTGGGATGGGGCTTGCCCACGAGTTCGTTGTACCGAATGTCGAAAATATGGGAAAAACAGGAGCCTATGCCCAAGGCCTTGAGCACCCGCAGCGCGTGTTCCATGGGAGCGTTGGTGAGAATAATTTTGGGATAGTCCAGGGAATTCAGGAGGGCTTTGAGCTCGGGATCCGTGGAAAAGCAGGCTTCCTCGCCTTCGGGATGGATATACGAAAAATAATCATCCACGTCCACGAGCCCTTCCTCGAATACCAGCCACTCCAGGGTAGTGCCGAAGCGCCGTGCCTTTTCCCTTCTTTTGCCGTGGGTTTCCTCCATGGGCCAGCCCATGTAGGAAGAAACGTATTCATTGATCCTTTCCAGCACCCTCAACTCCAGCCCGGTGGCCTCTGAATAGAGGGTGTTGTCCAGATCGAATATTAAGGATCTTGTCATTGGAGCTTTGTACCATGAATCAGAAGCTTGCTTCAACTCGGCCCCGTTCCGCCAAGGCCAAGGTAGCCAGCAGGCTGTGTTTACACTATATTTGAAACAGTAGGAGAAGGTGGAATGCTTCCGATAGGTGATCAAAACAGCTGCAAAAAAGAACCGGCAATAATAACGTGGGCCTTGATTCTTATAAATATTTTCATTTTCGTCTTTATCCAGCGCTTCGGCATCAGCCAGAGGGCTACTCTCGCCCTGGCGGCTATTCCCTCGGAAATTGCGGCGGGCAGAAGAATCCTGAGCATTCTCACCAGCCAGTTTGCCCATGCGGGACTGGCGCACCTTTTCGGTAACATGCTGTTTCTAGGCATATTTGGCGACAACGTAGAATGCCGCGTGGGCAGGCGGCGCTACCTAGCTCTGTACCTGATTGCCGGCAGCCTGGGAGTTTTAGCTCACATAGCGGCGGCCAAGGTCCTAGGCGGAGCTGCGGCGGAAATACCACTTGTGGGAGCCTCGGCAGCCATATCGGCAGTGCTCGCCGCCTACCTGGTACTCTTCCCTGGCAATAAGGTCATCGTGCTTTTATTCAATTTCATCCCCACAGCCCTCTCGGCCTGGGTAGTGATAGGAGTATGGTTCCTGCTCCAGATTTTGGGAGGCCTTTCGGGCTTAAGCGCGGGAGGCACGGCCTATCTGGCTCACCTGGGAGGTTTCGCCGCATCCTGGTTCTGGTCCAGGTCCTATAAGCGAAAAGAGCTTGCCCGGCTGGAGCGGGAAAAAAAGGAACGCGGCTTACGGGGAGAATCTGGAGGCATACACTGGTGGGTAGTCGAGGACGACGACTGATTAAGAGGATATGAACCGTGCCAGACAGGATGGAACGCTACGATGCCCTAATTCTCCGCGCAAAGGAAAGCCCCGCGGGACATAGAATTCTCAGTCTCCTCACCGCAGAAGAAGGATTGGTGGATGTTTTCATGTTCGGAGGAGCCAAAAGTTCGCTTCGCTCCTCGGCTTCACCCTATGTAGCGGTAAAAGCCTTCGTGTATTTCGATCCGGTACGCAACTACAGAAAACTTAACGATCTTTCCATCGTGGAATCCTTCCAGGGCATACGGGAGAGTTACGAAAAGCTCAGGTCGGCTTCGGTAATTGCCGAAATCGCCATAAAGACCCAAGGCTGCGGAGGAGAATACCAGCGCCTTCTCGAGCTATGCCTTGCATCCTTCCGTTCCCTGGACAAGGCTTCCGAAAAGGAAGTGGAGACTATTCTGCTGGGCTTTCTCTGGAAATCCCTGGGCATAATGGGTCTACAGCCAGAACTCACCCGCTGTGCGTCCTGTGGGAAACCAATTCACACCCAGCCTAGTGATCCTGGGTTAAACACCAGCATTCACTACTCGCCCAGCCACGATGGTTTTCTCTGCCCTTCCTGCGAAACAGAAGGCATTGTCCTGCAGCCAGAGGACCTGGGGCTTCTCAAGGCCTTTGGCGATTTCGCCATGGAAGACTACGGCGACCTATGCCTGGAGAGCCCGAGGCTCGAATCCATACAAGCACTGGTATATTATCTCTCCCAGAAGGCAGCCGAAGGCGTTCTTCTAAGCCTGGAAGCCGGGCATTAACCTATGCATAAATATGAAGTATAGTGCTTTTTCCGAAGCGTATACCCTTAGGAAGGTAAGTCTATGAGAGCCGTGGATATTATCATGAAAAAGCGAGCCGGCCTCAGCCTCTCCGGCGAAGAAATCCAATACTTCATCAGCGGTTACGTGGATGAATCCATCCCCGAATACCAGGCTTCGGCCCTCCTCATGGCCATATTCTTCCAAGGCATGGATGCCAGGGAAACCGCTGCCCTTACCCAGGCCATGCTCGATTCGGGCGAGACCATGGATCTCTCAGGCCTCTCCGGCCCCTTCGTGGACAAGCACTCCACTGGGGGCGTAGGCGACAAGATTTCACTACCCTTGGCGCCCATAGTAGCTGCCTGCGGCATACAGGTTCCCATGATGTCCGGCCGTGCCTTAGGCCATACCGGAGGCACCCTGGACAAGCTGGAATCTATTCCTGGGTACAAGACCTCCTTAAGCATGGAAGAATTCAGAAAGGGGCTTTATTCAGATGGCTTCGCCATGACAGGCCAAAGCTCTAAGGTTGTGCCCGCAGACAAAAAACTCTATGCCCTCAGGGATGTCACCGCCACAGTGGAGTCCATTCCCCTCATCACAGCCTCCATTCTCTCTAAAAAGGTGGCAGAGGGTGCCCAATCCCTAGTGTTCGATGTAAAATGCGGCCCCGGAGCCTTCATGAAATCCCAGGACAAGGCCAAGGCGCTGGCCACCAGCCTCGTCAATACCGGTACTTCCATGGGAAAACGCGTTGTAGCCCTCATCACCGACATGACCGAACCCCTAGGAAACACAGTGGGCAATTTCTTTGAAATAGAGGAAACCCTGGACTGCCTGGAAGGCAGAGGGCCGGCTGATGTGATGGTACTGGTGGAAAGGCTGGGGGCATGGATGCTTGTAGTAGGAGGCAAGGCCTCCAGCCCCGAAGAAGGAATAGCCCTTTGCAGGGCCGCAGTCAGCTCAGGCAAGGCGCTTAAGCTTTTTTATGAAAACGTCGCCCGGCAGGGAGGCGATATCTCTCGGCTGACCGCCCTGCGCGGCACCTATCGTTCGCCTCACAGCATAGACCTGCTTGCTCCCTCCGCAGGCTATATCGAATCCATAGACGCCTTCGCCATAGGGCTCGCTGGCGTATCCTTGGGCGTGGGCAGAAACACTACCGCCGACAAGGTATTTCCCGATGTTGGCTTTATATTCGACAAGAAAAAAGGGGATTCCGTGAAAGCCGGCGACAGAGTCGCATGTATCTTCGGCAAGGATGAATCCTGCCTCGCCCCGGCTCTGGCCTTGGCCCAGAAAGCCCTGAAGATTTCAGGCAGCGCCCCGGATAAGTCTCCCCTGGTACTAGAAGAGATAGTCGCGTCATGATCTGGCTAAAAGACGATATCGATCAGAATGCGGTGAAAGCCATGGCGAGGCGTTATGGCATAGATAGTCTCAAGGCCGCCATACTGGCCAGAAGAAAAATAACAAAACCCGAACAGGTACTGTATTACCTGGAGAATGATATCCGGTTTCTCCGCAATCCCTTCATGTTCGCAGCCATGGAGGACGCGGTGGACAGGATATTCCTGGCCGCCGATGAGGGTGAAAAAGTCCTGGTCTTCGGCGACAGCGACACCGATGGAGTAACCGCCACCACTCTTTTAGTGGAAGCCCTGGCTGCCCTGGGAATCGAGGCTCGGTATAGGGTTCCCCAGGGAGAAGAACCCTACGGGTTGTCTATCCCCGTGCTGGAGGAATTCGCTTCCCAGGAAGGGGGCTTGGTGCTCACGGTGGATTGCGGCATATCCAACCATGCCGAGGTGGAGCGCGCTTCCGAATTGGGCATCGATTGCATCCTCACCGATCATCACAAGCTCCAGGCCGAGGCACCCCCGGCCGCATTGGCTGTAATCGACCCAAAAATTGATGGTTGCGGATACCCCTTCAGGGATCTGGCGGGAGCCGGAGTGGCCTTCAAGCTGGCCTCAGCCTGCGCCTTCGGCAAAACTAGTCTCTATAAACAGCCCATCGCCCTTTTAGCCATAGAAGAAGAGCCCGGAGAGGGAAAGCTTCGATGGAGGGTAGAAGCCCTCCGCCTCCATAACCTTGTTGAAACCGGCCGGTTCTCTGAAGTAGTGGAAGAAGGTAAATCCGGTGCCGTATTGGATAAGCTTGCCCGTTTTTTAAACGACCGATCCATCTTCGTGTGGGGAAAGCGGGACTTGAACATAAGGGCAGCCCAGCTTTTTGGATTGGGAGTGGAGATAGAAAGCTTCGACCTTAGCGAGGAAGCAGGCATCCTATTCCCAGCCCTGGCCGGAAAGGGTTTAAAAGAAATCAAGACTATTCTTTCGGTTGGAAAGTATTCAACCGCAAAATCGGACGCAAGCTCCATCGACGCGCTTAAAGCCTTATTCGAAGCCCTGGCCTGGGATAGGGCCTTCGCGCCCTTGGGCGGAGCCGATAATCTCCTCCAACTGGCCGCCCTCGGCACCATCGCCGACATAATGCCCCTGGCCGACGAGAACAGGATCATTGTACGACGCGGCCTGGCTTCCATGGCAGCGGCGCCTCGCAATGGCCTGCGGGAACTCCTTCAGTTTCAGAGTCTCACCCGAGCATTAAGCGCCACCGAAATAGCCTGGCAGGTAACCCCTCTGCTGAACGCAGCAGGCAGAATAGGCAAACCCGATATTGCCCTCACGCTATTCCTCGCTAAAGAAGCTCCCGATAGAACTGCGGCGGTCCAGGCTATAGTCCAGGCCAATAACGAACGCAAAAAAATGGGCACCGACACCTGGGAGGCCGTATACCCTTCGGCGGGTGAAAGCTATGAAAAAAACGGGCGGCGATTCGTCCTTGTGGGATCGGCCCAGGTAAAAAGCGGCATCACGGGACTCCTAGCTTCCAGAATGGTGGGGGTATTCAAGGTGCCCTCTATCATTGCCGCATTCAGAGAGGACGGCAGTGTCATAGGCTCTATCCGTACCGCCAACGGCTACAAGATTTCCGGCTTGCTGGAAGCCTGTGCCGAGCTGTTCGTGGATTACGGCGGCCATGATGCCGCGGCAGGCTTTTCCATGCCCGGCAAGAATTGGGATGAATTCGTTACTATTGCTCAAAGGGAACTGCGAAACTGCGATGTGGCCGATTCCGAAGAACGAATGCAGATAGACGCCGAGTTGCCCCATGCCTTCCTGCGGCCGGAACTGCACAAGCTCTACGCCGATTTCGAACCCTTCGGCGAGGGCAATCCTCCCCTGATATTTCTAGCCAAGGCCGTATCCATGGTGGATGCCCAGATTGTGGGCCGTTCAGCTAAAGCACACCTTAAGCTAACCCTGGACTTCGGAACCGTCAAATGGCCGGCCCTCCTCTGGGAGGGAGCCGTTCGTCTGGAAAGGGACTTTTCTTTCAAATCCAAGGACAGGGTGGATATTCTGTTCAAGCTCGGCCTCAACCGCTGGAATGGCGAAGAAAGACCCCAGCTGGAACTCTACGACATTAGGAGAACGGGCGCCTAATACTTGGACCTAGGCCAAGGCTAAAGGCTACGCCTTAAGACCGAGCCTTACGCTGAGCACCAAGTGAAAGGGATTGACTAAAACCTCTCGGTAACGTTAATGTAAGCGCCGTTCTAGTGACATTCCCCGGTTGTGTAATGGTAGCACGGCAGACTC
>CAZHSK010000092.1:0-5185 GCA_964535235.1 uncultured Treponema sp.
ACCATGGCCAGCGAAGCATCCAAGGCCAGGGAAGTGGCCGAATCGGCTCAGGCCAGTTCAGCCGCCCTTCTATCCAATCTCAAGAACAAGGAGGCCGAACTCAAGGCTTCCTTCGAAACCACCAAGAATTCCATAGAAGAGGAATTCGCCTCCTTCGGACAGGCCTTCGAGGATCATAGAACCAGGTTTGAAGAAAACTTCATGGCCGAAACCAAAACCCTGGGCTCTAGACTCGACAGCCTTTCCAAGGAAATCAAATCCCTCAAAGAAAGCGCCTACGAAAGCGCTAAGGGCAAGCTCCAGGGCTTTGAAGATGGGCTACTGGCCGAACTGGCCGAACGCCGGGGCAAGAGTTTCAGACAACTGGATGGCTGGCTCACGGATATGGAGAAAACGCTCCAAGGCATTGTCACCGAATCTACCAGCAGGCGAAAGGCCGAGGAAGACAAGTACAGGGACGAGTTCCGTGCCCACATGACAAGCCTGCGGGACGAACTCTATGCCCAGATGGATAAACTGAGGCGGGATGTCCTGGCCGTGCGGGACGATCAGTCCAACGACAATTAACGGATAATAGCTTCTAGCGCTACTTCCACCATGGCCTTGAAACTGGTCTGACGCTCCTGCGCGCTGGTGACCTCGTGACTCACCAGATGGTCGGACACGGTTAGTATAGCCAAGGCATGGACTCCGTACTTGGCGGCCAGGGTATAGAGTTCAGCAGTCTCCATTTCAACACCCAATACCCCAAAACGAGCCCAGAGTTTCCATTGATCGGGATTCTCTGTGTAGAAGGAATCAGAGGAGAGCACAGGTCCGACAAAGGGCTTCTTGCCCGATTCCACGGCCGCATGGTAGGCGCTGCGTAAAAGATCGAAGGATGCGGTAGGCGCGTAATCCATGCCCGAGAATCTGACTTTATTGACCGCCGAATCGGTGGAAGCGCTCATAGCGATGATGAGATCCCTGAGTTTCACTTCAGCCTTCATGGAACCACAGGTGCCTACTCGGATAAGCCGAGTGACGCCATAATCCCGAATAAGCTCATTGGCATAGATGGAGAGGCTGGGCATACCCATGCCCGTGCCCATGACGGATACCTTATGCCCCTTATACTGGCCTGTGTATCCAAACATATTGCGCACCTCGTTGAAGCGCTCGGCTCCTTCGAGGAGATTTTCGGCGATGAATTTAGCCCTTAAAGGGTCTCCAGGAAGAAGGATCCTGTCGGCGATTTTTCCTTTTTCAGCAGCGATATGAATACTCATGGGTTACATCCTTCGGAGCCTGAGGGTATTAGTCTCTCATGCATCCATGGTACAATAATATCATGAAGGTTTATGATATTGTATATGAGGACGAGGACATTCTGGCGGTCAACAAGCTTACCCCGCTCCCGGTACAGCCGGACAAATCGGGGGATGAGGATCTCCAAACCCTCTTGCGCGGTGAAAAAGCCAGCGCCCATATTTCTGGAGGCTGCGCACAGAATTGACAGGCGCTGCTCGGGCCTGGTCATTTTCGCGAAGAATGCCAAAGCCCTGCGCAGCCTCGAAGAGGCCTTCAGAGATCGCTTGGTAACCAAGACCTATGTAGCCTGCCTAGAAAAGGAACCCATACCACCCGAAGGTGTACTACGCCACAGGATTGTCAGCGATTCCAAGCGGAATAGATCCCAGGCCTTGGAAATTATCCCGGGTAGAAAAACCGAGAAACACGATCGCCAATCGGTGGATGCCGAGCTTTCCTACAGCCTAATAATGAGAACCGACAGATATTTCTTTGTGGAAGCCAAACCGCTCACCGGCAGGCATCATCAAATCAGAGCCCAGTTTGCCGCCATGGGCTGGCCGATCAAGGGCGACCTAAAATATGGTGCCCGGCGCAGCTCCCCCTCGGGGAGGATAATGCTCCATGGGCGGAGTGCAGAATTTGTACATCCAGGTAATGGAGAACGCATTACCCTCACCGCGCCCTACCCCGAAGACGAGACCCTCTGGACCCTTCTTTAGAATACCGGCTTTGCCCCCTGGCCAAGACCAGGCGCTTTAAAGTTGATCATCGTCCACTGAATGAATGCCCCTTTCCCCGCTGGTGTTGGCTCTATTTCGAACTTGGAGACTCCGCAGTTGGAGGTGGGGATGAGGGGAAGCCAGCTTCGGGCACCGAAGGTGGATCTAATCAGCCACTGAATGAGTCCCCCGTGGGATACGCAACCAATTGTGCCTATACCCTTCTCAGCCAGCCTGCGTATTCCCTCCCAAGATTGGATAGCCCGGGCGTACATACGCTCCGATGTCTCAGCGCCGGGCACCGCATCCCAGCTCCTGTACTGGAATTCACTGAATACTTCGGGATGCCTAGCTTGAGAAGAATCCCAGCTTAAACCCCCAAAAAGACCTACATCCACTTCCACCAGGCTGTCCAGGAAAACTACTTTGTCTAAGCCGCAAGCCGAGGCGATTATAGTAGCCGTTTCAGCCGCCCTTTTCTGCGGGCTGGCCACGACAGTCTCCAAGCCCTGACTCGACAACCAGGCTGCCGTGGCCGAGGCCTGCTCTCTGCCCCGTGAATCCAGGGGAAAATCCAACTTGCCCTGAAAGGTTCCCGTGGCATTGCCCTCGCTCTGGCCATGGCGAAGCACGTAGACAGTGGTTTTCTGTGGTATGGAGGCAAAAAAAGCCCCGTCGGCTACCACCTGGGGCATCCAGGGGTTCACGATCCTTGGAGTGACGACCGTCTCTTTGTCATACTGCAGGCTGGTGTGAGAATTCATGGGCCTCACTATAAAGGAAGGCCGCCCTCCGCCTCAAGGCGGAGGGTGGCCGACTGCCTCTCGATTTACATGCGGTTACGAGGCAATGAATGTATCGGAGCCCCTGTTGAAGTACTTGTTCACCACGAACATCGCTATGCCCGTCACCACCAGCAGAATCGTGGACATGGCGCTGGCCGTGCCGAAGTATCCGTCGGCCACCGAGAGGTAAACCTTGATGGGCATGGTCATGGTTCTGCCCACATACAGAAGCACCGAAGCCGAGAGCTCGTTCATTGAAGTAACCCAGCTCATTATGGCGCCGGAAATTATACCCGACTGCATAAGAGGGAGGGTTATGGTTCTAAAGGTGCGCCCCGGGGGTGAACCTAAGTTTATGCCCGCTTCCTCCAGCGCAGGATCGATTTGCTTGAGTATGGATGCGGCGGACCGCACAGAATAGGGCAATCGTCTGATGAAGTAGGTGAGAATCATGATGACCGCGGTGCCGGTGAGGAATATGGGCTTTCGGTTGAAGGCCACGATAAAGCCGATACCCAAGACGGTGCCGGGTACTATGTAAGGAATCATGAGCAGAGGATCTAGCACTTTTACGGCCACATTTCTCTTGCGGGCGATTACAAAGCCCAGCAGAGTGCCTACCAGGGCTATGAGGATTACCGCCACGAAGGAGTATATGAAGCTGTTGGCCACGGTTTTAGGCACGTCGAAGAATATCTGCTTGTAGCTGTCCAGGCCGAATCCTGGCTTGAAAACCGGTCCAGAGGTGTTCCTGAAGGAGTAAAACACAATCACACCCAAAGGCAGAGTGGACATGCCGACTATAAAATAGCAGACCAGATGGGCAAAAAATGCCTTGACTCCCTTGAGCTTCTTCACTACCGGACGGTTTACCAGCATGGAAGCGTATTTACGCCTGGACGAAGCCCAGGTTTGCAACACTATCACCACGGCTGCGCAGAGCATGAGGATAATCGATACCGTCGATGCCATGCCGGGGCTTTCGCCTACCTCGCTGGTAAACATGTTATAGGCCAGGGTTGGGAGCACGAGGTAGTTGCCACCGATAATCATCGGCGTCCCGAAATTGGAGAGGGACATCATGAAGACGATGAGGGCTCCTCCGGTAAGGGAGGGCAGGACTAGGGGCATAGTGACCGAAAAGAATGTCTTGGTAGCCTTAGCTCCAAGGTTTTCAGAGGCTTCCTCCAGGGAGCGGTCTATGGTCATGAGAGAGCCCGCCAGCATGAGGGAGATAAAGGGGTAATACTGGAGCGTGTCAGCCAGGATTATGCCCAGGGCGCCATATATTGGCGGCAGGGTAATGCCTATTGAGCTCAAGAGATTCCTTAAAAATCCATTGCGGCCCAGCATGGTGATCCAGGAATATGCCCCAATAAATGTTGGCGAAAGAAGAGCAAGCACCGACAGCGTGGTGAGGAGGTTGGATCCCTTGATCTTGTAGCGCGTTGTAAAAAACGCCAGAGGAACGCCCAGTACCGTTGAGAAGAAAGTCGTCGCCAACGCGATGAACATGGAATGGCCGAAGGCTCTCATGTAATAGGCACGGCCAAAGAATTCCTTCCAATTGGCCATTGAAAGTTCCCCGGTTTCCTTGTTCTTGAAACTGTACTGGAACACATCAAAAAGAGGATAGACCAGGAAGATTATTACAATGGCAAAGCCAAGGAAGATGACAAGATGCCAAATATCGGCTCTTTTTCCCTTGAGATTCATCGCCCCCCCTTCGCTCCCAGCCTGACGCCAGAGCCCTTGTCGAATAGGAAACAAGATTCGGGAGGAACGGCGAATTCCACCTTGTCGCCCTTGGCGGGGATGTCGCCCTTTTTGGGCCTGTGCCGCTCAATGACGATGGCAGAACCGCCCAACTCAAGCTCCATGCTCACCACAGTGCCTAAAAAGGCGGTGGAAACCAAGGTTCCTGCGAGTCTGTTCAGGCCGCTAGCATCCTCGCTGGTCTCCACCACTTCCTCGGGCCTGAAGGCTAGCACTGCGTTGGTACAACCCTCGGTGCCCGCTTTTGGGACTGCGAAGCTTACTACACCTGCGTTGGCGCGTCGTAATCCGGACCCCAGGTCTTCGCCCAGAACAACATCCAATGCGTTTATCTTGCCTACGAAGGTGGCCACAAAGAGATTTACCGGATTCTTGTAGATTTCCCAAGGCGGACCCACTTGCTGAATTTTTCCAAAATTGACCACCGCGATCCGGTCTGAAATAACAAGGGCTTCTTCCTGATCGTGGGTTACATAGACGGCGGTGATGCCCAGGGCCTTCTGCACCGATCGTATTTCATCCCGCATTTCAACCCTGAGTTTGGCGTCCAAA
This sequence comes from uncultured Treponema sp., assembly GCA_964535235.1. Classification (GTDB taxonomy): domain Bacteria; phylum Spirochaetota; class Spirochaetia; order Treponematales; family Rectinemataceae; genus UBA2256. Next base: position 5,126 of record CAZHSK010000092.1, read on the forward strand.
TTGGAAAGCGGCTCGTCGAAAAGCAGAACCCGAGGCTCGATGGCCATAGCCCTGGCCAGG
>CAZHSK010000092.1:5195-5952 GCA_964535235.1 uncultured Treponema sp.
GGGATTGAGTGCCAAGGATCGTGCGATCGCTACACGCTGCTGTTGTCCGCCAGAGAGTTTATCGGGGGTCCGGGCTTCATAGCCTGAAAGGTGGACATTCTTGAGCGCCGCTGCTACCCGCTTTTCAATTTCCTGGGCGGGCAATTTGCGCACTTTAAGTCCATAAGCCACATTCTCGTACACCGTCATGTGGGGAAACACCGCATAATTCTGAAAAACCATGCCAGTGTTACGCCTATAGGCCGGCACATCGTTGATCAGTTCTTCGCCCAACCAAATATCGCCCGAGTCCTGCCTGTAGAACCCTGCGATAGTCCGCAGCAGCGTGGTCTTGCCACATCCCGAGGGTCCAAGGAGGGTGAAGAATTCTCCCTTCTCAATCTGAAGATTGATATCCGAAAGGGCTAATAGCTCGCCGAAACGCTTTTCAACTCCTGAAATTTTTATCGACGTCATTGAACTCTCCCTGGGTCGAGACTGGATATGTATAGTATGAGAAAAGCCCGGAACCTTCGCAAGGCTTCCGGGCTTTTTTATGACAAATAATGCCCTGCGGCCTTACTATCAGAGCTTAGCCGCAGTACATGGCTCTCATATTAGAGGCCGAGATCCATCTTTATATCGGTAAATTTCTTGATAAAAGCATTCTTATTGCTGGCAGCCCAGCCGAAGTCGTAGGGGATGCTCTTGATCTCGGTCATAGCGGGCAGACCCTTGGGGCTGGCCACATCGGTGCGCACAGGCCTGCGCTTCATGG
>CAZHSK010000093.1:0-5939 GCA_964535235.1 uncultured Treponema sp.
CGATATCGTCGGCCGACATCTTATGGAGAATACAGGCGCTCATCACGTTGACCAATTCGCCGGTGGATTTGCCGCCGGATACCGCGCCGCCTATCAGGATGCCCGATTGGGCGGAGAACAGAAGCTTTACCTTCAACATGGTGGAATCAGGCATTCCGCCCGGATGCGTGTCCGCCGCCTCGGCTTTACCGACTACGAAAGAAATGCCGCTTTCTTTCGCCGCCCTCTCGGTCATGCCCGCGACGCCGAAAGCCCTACCGTCGACTATGGTTGCAAAGACGCTTATGACTCCGCAGAAATACATATAGGGCGAAAAAAGATTGGCGCCCGCAATCCGTGCTTCAGAGGTGGCCACCGATGCCAGCATGACCCCTGAAGGCCGGCCGTCAAAAAAGGATTCTTTTGTGCAGCAGTCGCCACAGGCAAAAATATCCGGATCGGTAATTGTCCGCATATGGCGATCCACCTTTATGCCCTTGCGGAACCCAAGCTCGAGCCCTGCCTTTTCAGCCAAGATACTATTAGGCTGCGCGCCGATTCCCAAAATGACGACATCGGCTTTAAGGACCTTCCCGCTGGCGAGCCTGACAGCCTCTACCTTATCGGTTCCTTCCAGCGCAGCCACCCTCTCGTTGGTTAGAATTGCAACACCCACATCTGAAAGCTTTTTCTGAGCCTCATCGCAATACTCATCGTCCATTGCCATCATAAGGCAGCGATCCATCATCTCCACCACAGTGACATTAACCTTGTGGTTTTTCCTACATTCATCGGCAAACTCCATACCTATAAATCCACCGCCGATAATAACAATATCCTTAGCATCTTTTACCTTTTCCAATACCGCTTTTAAATAGACAAAATCTTTCTTGACCGGGTAGACATTGCATTTATCCATGCCCGGAATAGGCGGCACAATGGGAAGCGAACCCGTGGCGAACACGAGCTTCTCATATCCGATAGGCTCATGATTTTTTAGCGTAATTGTTTTAGTGCTGCGATCGACACTGAGCGCTTCATCCTTGATAAGCTCGATGCCATTGCTCTCTAGCAGCCCATCAGGAACCACATTGTTTTCTGGACCGACGACAGTACCGAAGATGTAGGGAATTCCGCAGGGAATGAGCACCGTACCTTCTTTACGCACAACGATCACCCGCTTATCGGGATAATGACGGCGGCAACTAATACCTGCCGTGATGCCCGAAAGACCTCCGAGAACGACTACATCAGCTTTTTCCATGGTACACACTCCTCGAGTATAGGGTTACAATGAAAGTGAGCCTAAACCTGCCAAGCAAAATGGACATTGATTTAGATCAAGGATTATCGATAAAATTTGTACATGTTTTAAAATTTTTGTATAAAGGATTGCGATAGAGATGCTTCGGATCGATTTTCTCAGCACTATTCCGCTTTTCAAGGGTCTTTCCGACCGGGAGCTGGAAGCGCTGAGCCAATCGGCGGTCGAGCGGCGATACCTACCCGGTCAATACCTTATCAACGACACCGAGTCGTCGGAGCGGCTCTTTTTAATTTGGGAAGGGCGGGTCAAATTGACTAAAAGCTCCTTTTCAGGCAAGGAACAAACCCTCCAGATCTATGGTCCTGGAGATTTAGTAGGGCTTTTTTCTTTGTTTACCGGATCGTCTTTTCCAGCCGCGGCCATCGCCCTCTGTGCATGTAAAGCCTTAATCTTTCCGAGGATCCTCCTGGAGCGATCAGCCGAAAAAATTCCCTCCCTGATGGTAAACCTCTTCTACGCACTGGCTGCGCGTCAGTCTGAATGCATTCGTACCGTAGGAACTTTAGCCTTAAAAGAGACCCCCCAGAGACTGGCCGCTTTTTTGCTGCTCGAACTCAACAAATCCAGTCAAAAAGAAGAAGTGCTACTGGATTACAGCCACAGAGAACTGGCTAAAATCATCGGTACGAGACCTGAAACCCTGTCCCGGGTGCTGAGCAGTTTTATCCACGATGGAATCATTGAGCAAAATGGACGGTCGATAAACGTACTCAAGCGAGAATTTTTAGAAAACATCGAAGAAGGTGTCGGTGAATAGTAAAACCGGCATCTGTTGAAATCCATGCCATATTCCATCCAGTTAAAAAGTATCGTACCATATTCTATGGGCTATAGAAAAATTCGCAGCCCCGGAGCGGCGAGCTAATAATGACCAATACAATTCTGGAGAGTATTTCCGACGGTGTGTTTACCGTGGATTCCTCCTGGCACATCACCTCATTCAATAAAGCTGCTGAACGCATAACGGGAATTCGCCGCAAAGAGGCAATCGGCAAGCTCTGCCACGAAGTCTTCAAATCCAACATGTGCGAGCGCGAGTGCCCTTTGCGCAGGACGATGAAAACCGGCAAACCGATTATCGATAAAAAGGGCTACTGCCTAAGCCCCGCGGGCGGAAAAATCCCCATAAGCGTATCCACTGCCCTGCTGATCGATGGCGATGGGAAAATCCGCGGCGGTGCCGAAACCTTCAGGGATCTGAGGGAAATTGAAGCACTCAAAGAACAGTTGGAAGACCGGGATGCGGCCGGTGGGTTTCAGAGCCGTAATACGGAAATGCGAAAGATACTGGAGCTCTTGCCGACGATTGCCGAAAGCACCGCCACGGTATTGATCGAAGGGGAAACAGGGACAGGGAAAGAAGTGATTGCCCGCAGAATCCACAGTCTGAGCGACAGGGCGGAAAGTCCATTTGTGGGTATAAACTGCGGAGCCCTGCCTGACAGCCTTCTGGAGTCCGAGCTCTTCGGCTACAAAAAAGGTGCTTTTACCGGAGCAGACAAAAACAAAGAAGGGCGCTTCAAGCGGGCACAAAACGGAACCCTCTTTCTGGATGAGATAGGCGATGTTTCCCAGGCGCTGCAGGTTAAGCTTTTACGTGTTCTTCAGGAAAAAGAATATGAAGTTTTAGGCGGAACCAAAGCAGAGACTACCAATGCCCGGATTCTCTGCGCCACCAATAAAGATCTTGCAGCCTTAGTACAGCAAGGCGAGTTCCGTCAGGATTTGTACTACCGAATCAAGGTGATAAACATCGCCCTCCCCCCCTTGAGAGCGCGAAAAGAAGATATCCCTTTCTTAGCGGAACGGTTTTTGCGACGCTATGCCCAGCAAAGCGGAAAGACAGTGAAATCCTTCACCCCGGAAGTGTACGACGCCTTGTTAGCCTACCCCTGGCCGGGGAATATCCGCGAGCTTGAAAACATTGTAGAGCGGGCAGTGGTGCTCTGCAGAAAAGAGCAGATCGACACAAGCCTCCTTCCTTCGGAGATCCTGAATCCCTCCAGGCGGAATACCATGATACAGCCGACCCGCACAGTTCAGCACACCGCCGATATGGCAATAAAGACGGGCATCGGGATTCATGCGGAAAAAGCAGCTTTGGAACGCTCGCGAATCGTGGACACCCTGCGTAGCTGCGGCTGTGTCTGTTCCGAGGCTGCCCATCTCCTGAAAATCGACAGGGCGACGCTATATCGAAAAATCAAGGCGCTGGATATAGATTTGAACGCCCTGCGTTCGTCCGGAATTTAAGATAGCTACACTGCAACATGTTGCATTATTGCATCGCATTTATGCGACTCTATTAATAAATACTGCGACATTGATAGCCTTGATAGATTTTATTTAACTTTACCATATACCATTATAGTTCATAAGTCCATTTGGCATCAAATTTGCTAATCTATTAGTATGAAGCTGGCCCTAACCGCAGGGAATGATCGAATAGCTCCCGTATTTGATTCGGCAGGCTCGCTCCTTGTTCTGGAGATTCAGAACGGGACCCGCCAACATCGCGAAATCGTGAGCCTGGTCGGAAAAGATCTTGTGGAAAAAGCACGCTTACTTCGAAGCCTAGAAGTAGCGGAGCTTATCTGCGGAGCTATCTCCATCGAAGCAGAAAGCCTTGTTCGCCTGGAGGGTATTTCTATGTATCCCTTCGTCGCGGGCGAGCTGGAGATGGTTATCCAAGCCTGGAGCCAGCATCGATTAGGACGGAAGGAATTCTTAATGCCAGGCTGTATGCTAGCCCGCGGACGCGGCCAGCACAGAGGCCGACGCCGCAGAATGCTTCCGTATCGAACATGGCAATGATCTAAGGATCAGGAGGTTGATATGCCGCGAGGAAATGGAACAGGACCTAACGGAATGGGACCCATGACAGGCAGAGCCGCCGGGTATTGCGCAGGATACGGAATGCCTGGGTACATGAACAACGCAGGAGGCTTGGGCCGCGGAAGAGGTTTAGGCTTTGGCATGGGATTTGGTCGCAATCTCGGCTTGGGCCGCGGATTCGGCTTCGGCCAGGGCTTCGGCCGTTGGGGTGACTTTGGAGCAGGGTATGGCTCAGTGCCCTATGCGGTGCCGGCAGCACTCTGGGCTTCTGCTCCTGATGCGAAGATAGAGCGCATCAATCTCGAACGCCAGGCAGAGGTCCTTGCATCAGAGCTGAAGCTCGTTCAGGAACGGCTCGACACCCTGGAAAAACCGAACGAACCAAATGCCTGAGTCATTTGTCTACGGCCCGGTACCATCTCGGCGGCTGGGCCGCTCACTGGGCATTGACCTGGTGCCCTACAAGGTTTGCTCGTATGACTGCGCTTACTGCCAGTTGGGTCATACCACAAGACTTACAATAGAGCGGAAAGAGTATGTACCCATCGACATGGTACTCAAAGACTTGGATGCGGCCTTGCTCAAGAAGCGCCGAGTTGATTGCATCACCCTGGCAGGTTCCGGCGAACCCATCCTCAATTCAGGGCTCGACAGGCTCATTCCAGAGATAAAGAAGCGTTACGCGCTGCCCATAGCGGTTATCTCCAACGGCTCCCTTTTCTGGCAGGAAAAACTGCGAGAAGAGCTTATGGACGTCGATTACGTTCTACCCTCCCTAGATGCGGGCGACAGCTCCATGTTCGCTCTGATCAATCGGCCTCATCCGCAAATCGACTACGATACAATGGTGGGCGGCTTAGTTCAGTTTTCCAGGCAATACAAGGGAAAGCTATGGCTGGAAGTGATGCTGGTTAAAAATATGAACGCCACCGATGCATCCCTCAAAAAAATCGCCTGGCAGGTTCAGGCCATACAGCCGACCCAAGTGCAACTGAATACCGCCTATCGCCCTCCCTGTGAAAAATTTATCCAGCCGATGACGAATGAGGAATTGCAGAAGGCGGCGGCTTATTTTTCATGTCCAGTGGAGCTTATACGGGCGGAAAACGCCCCTAAGTCCAGCGATGATACAGAAGTTACCAATGAAAATGATATTGTAACCATGGTCGGGCGAAGACCCTGCACCATCGACGATATTTCCGCCGGATTGGAAATGAACAGGCTCGAAGTGGTCAAGTTCGTGGAACGTCTGCTCAGGGAAAAAGCTATCGTAGAAATGCGGCTAGATGGAAGAGTATACTTCAGCAAGGCCGTAAGCTAGTTATAACTAGTTGTATGCCAGGCGTGTTTTCTCATCGGTCATGGTAGGTTCAAGCATTTCTTTCCACTCCGGGGCTTCCCATGTTCCCAAACTTGTATGCATTGTAAGATATTTTTCCGGTATAGGATGAGTGCCAAAAATCACCTTTACCTTGTACCGCTCTTCCAAGAAGCGACGGAAATAATCGATGCTCGGACAGGGAGGATAGCCGACAAGAAACCCGGTAGCCAGGTGAATGTGAGTTACGCCGTTTTTCACCATTTCCTCTCCGGCGTATTCGATATTGCCCCCAGGACAACCTCCGCAGCTGGTGTACCCGGCCACTTCGACTTCCTCGTTTTTATATATGCAAAAAGCCCCTTCACGATTCCGCAGCGACCTTAAGCATTTCCCTCCTGCACAGCTCCGGTAACGATCGCAGATAATAATCCCGATTTTTCGCACCTCAGCCATAGCTCAGCCTCCTGGGTTTTCCTT
>CAZHSK010000094.1:0-5933 GCA_964535235.1 uncultured Treponema sp.
TCTTCTGGCACTCTATGCAGAGAACAGCATAGGGAATGGCCGAGAGCCTTTCCTGGGGTATTTTCTTGCCACAGGCCATGCAAAGCCCGTATCTTCCCTGGCTAACCCTGGTGAGCGCTGCATCTATGGCTTTAAGCCGCTTGATATCCTGGGAACCCAGGGCCTCTATCATCTTCCTGTCGATATCATCGGAAGCCACATCAGCTACATCCTTGGGATCCATCTCCGCAACGATAGCACGGAACTCCTCATTAGTAGCGGCCAGTCCCTCGAGGATCTCCCGCTTCTGGGAATAGAGCAAGTCCTGCATCTGTTCGGTAAAGGTTTTCTCCATTAGATTCCCCCGAACAAGGCATTGTAACAACGCCGGTTCAATAATTTTGGATGGGCACAATGCATCATCCATCGTAAAATGTCAAGCCTCGGCGTCAACGGCCTCGGCGCCCAAGGGGGTTTTACCCGTCCGCCCGGGTGTGTTGACATTCCGCTTGGCGGTACATACTATTTCAGATATTTAACGGGTGCAAGAGCCGCAAAGCGGTATTTTGAAGACATCCGTAATCCAAGGAGAAGCCGTGGCGAAAGAAGAAGCCATAGAGGTAGAGGGGGTCGTGCGCGAAGCCCTTCCGAACACGATGTTCAGGGTGGAGCTGCAGAACGGCCACATCATCCTTGCCCATCTCTCGGGCAAAATGCGGAAGCATTACATCCGCATCGTTCCAGGCGATAAAGTGCGCGTCGGTCTTTCTCCCTACGATCTTTCCCGCGGAAGAATCATCTACCGAGAAAAATAATCTCCCTTCCTTATTCTAGCCCAGGTAGCTCCCCGACCTCCCATGTCGCGGTCGGCGGGGCCAAAGGCTCCCACAATTGTGCTGTGCTCCAGGGTTTTTCTGACAAATGCCGCCAGCACCGGCTCCGACGCTGAATGCAGACCCTTTCCGTGAATTATCAGCACTTTTTCCAAGCCCCGCCTCCGGGCATCAGAAAGAAAGGACTCCAATAAAAGCTCGGCATCCGTCACGGTCTTGCCATGGAGGTCGAGGCTGGCCTGGGGCTTCATGCGCCGTATGCGCCCAGCCTCGGAGGGTTCCTTCAAGCCTCCACCGTACTCCTCCTGTTCGCGTTCCCTGGCATCCGGCACCCCGTTTCGCGCAAGCCAGCGCCTCATATACTCCCCGCTATCCAATTCAGGCGCTTTATCGACACCGCTTTTCGCAATCTGGAAGGGGTCTTCAGTCTGGGCGGCTTGTGCCGGTTTAGAACGCTGGGAAGGTTTCTTTATTTTCTGTCGTTCCCATTCCTGCAAAATTTTTTCAAAATCCATATAGTAAAATGTATCACCTTTTGCCCTACCTTGCCGAGGAGCAGCTTTTCCCTGATACTAAGGAGGGAGAGCCACAGGCAATGATAAGTGCAAGGCGTTACAGCCCCACCAACAGCTATTTCTTTACCTGGATACTCCGCCACAGCTACGGAGCGTACATCTGTAAAACCTACAAAGCCGAGGGAAAAGGTCTGGAACTGTTCGACAGGATCAAACCTCCCTTCATACTCGTAGGCAATCATTCCACCCTTCTGGATCCCTTCCTCACCAATTACTATGTCCCCCATCCCATCCATTGGGTGAGCAGCGACGGCAACATGCGATCCCCCATAATGCGCTTCCTGCTAATAAAACTCGTGGGATCCATCCCCAAGTCCAAGGCCATACCCGATATAGAAACGGTAAACTGGATCGTGGAGTTTATCCGCAAGCGCAAGGGCGTGGTAGGCTTCTACCCCGAAGGTCAGTCGTCCTGGAACGGCGATTCCCTTCCTGTCTTCGGCTCCACGGCCAAGCTCATCAGACTACTTAAAGCCCCGGTAATACTCGCCAGCAGCAGGGGGGCTTACATGACCAAACCCCGCTGGTCCTATGTGCGCCGCTCGGGGCGAATGGAAATACAATTCTCCGAACTATTTTCACCGGAAATGCTCAAGGACATGGGGGTCAAGGAAATCGACGAAAAGCTTAAAGCCGCCCTTCGGCACGACGACCCAGCCTGGGCTCAGTCGGAAGGCGTAGACTTCTCTCACCCCAGGAGGGCCGAAAGCCTGGAACTTGCACTCTATGCCTGCCCCGCCTGCGGTGCGCTGCAGAGCATCGCCTCACAGGGCGAGAAGGTTTTCTGCAAAACCTGCGGCTTTTCAGCCGAATACGGGGAGCAGGGGGAAGTGCTGCTCCTCAATCACGGCAACTGCCCTAAGTGCTTCAACGTTGGGATTGCCCCCCACTCCAATAAAATTGCCTTCGACTCTCTCAAGGCCTGGGATATCTGGCAAAAAGCCCACTTGGAAGAAAAAATCAGGAATGAGTTCCTTCCCAATCCAGAGCGCCCTATATTCAGCGATCAGGGGGTTTCTCTCCTGCGCGGCAAGCGCATGGACACCATGACCTTGGAAGGTAAAGGCCAGCTTATCCTGGATTCCCAAAACTTACGCCTTGTGAGCCCAGACAGCGAAGAAATTCGAATAGCGGTATCGGATATCGAAGGGCCCGGAGTTCTCAAGTGGAATTTCTTTGAGTTCTATGTGGGAAAAACTGTGTACAGGGCACGCTTCGACGATAAGACAGCCTCGGGCTATAAATATGCCATGGCCATCCAGATTCTGAACAGTCTTACTTGTCCTGTTTGAACCAGAGCTGCCCCGGCTTGGCGAAACTCCTCTTTTTGGCCAGAATCACATAGGTTACGAGGACGTAGAGCAAGTAGAGGGCGGCTATCCCCATCATCATCCAGAAATAAAGCATCGAACCAGATGTGTAGGCCTTAGCCGGCAGGTTGATGGCCAATATAAAAGGTATGGCCAAGAGGAAGGTAAGACCCGCCGAGAGCATGTAATCGGAGGATACCTTGGTTCTGAACTCGGGGTCCATGACTCTCAGCAGCGCCAACCCAGTGGACAAGGTACCTGTCGATACGCCGTAGAGCATGAGCATGCGTTCAAAACGATAATCGTTGAACATGCGAGAACTCATCCAGGGGACCGTAACACTCACCATCACTCCGCCAATGGTAGAAATCACCAGAATTGGAAGCCAATATTGGGCGACGAATACCAGAGAAATGGCCGCCAGGGCTCCAGCCACCATGAAGTCCACTGAAAACCCGGAAACCCTCGTGAGGGTATCATCATCCAACACATACCCGATCCTGAGGAGGTCTATTATCCGCCGGGTTACGATGGCGCAGATCGCCGAGAAGATAAAGTTGATGCCCCAGAGGTTGGTGGCCAATTCGTTGCCTATGTTGCCGGCAAAACCCAACAGGAAGCTGAGTCCTTTTAATAGCAGGAAGGAAAGGAAGTATACGACACATACCACAGCAACGTGGAAGCTCAGAGAATCGATGGCTTCGGAATCGGTGGTCATCTGCCCGCCCGCGGCCTTCGGCCTATCCCGTGCCACTACGCCTGTGAGCATATCCTTGTCCTTCATGAAAGAGAGCATTTCCGCACTGACCCAACCCTTGCGAATACCCATATTTATGAGCACGACGCCCCCGAAACATGCCCAAATGTAGCCCAACGCCGCAAAGGTAAGGCCGACAGAGGCTCCGCCGTCAAATCCCATGGCTTCCCAACCCTTGCCGATAGCATAGGCCTGGCCCGGACCTAAGGCAAAGCCCAAAGGGAGATGCAATCCCAGGGCCAGATGAACCTTGGGCAGGAAAAACAAGGTTAATGCAAGTCCTAAAAGTGCCTGTGTCGAGTAACCCATGAGAATGCCGGTGGACATGCCCAAGACTCCGCCACCCTTATGCCCCTTGACCTTCGGAGGTGCGGAGCGTAGAGACATGCTTATAAAGGAAATATTCAAAAGGTGATACACGAGATCGCCCAGTCCGTTGCCCTGGTACCCCAGCGCAGGCAAGAGGTAGTTGTATACGGGCAGGAGAATGAATCCAGCGGTAAGCGCATTGGGAATCAGGAATCGCTGGAAAAACCTGATTTTAGCGCGGATTAGTGTTGCCAGGACGAGGGCCGTGGATATCAATCCAGCGTCAATGAACATCTTCCATGAAAAGTCCATACCGTGCTCCTTACCCAAGGATGGTAGGCGGATAAAAGAACGGAAACAAGAGGGGGCGCAGAGGCTGAGATGGGGGTGCCGCGCTTCTAGGAAGTCTAAGATCTGCCGCTACTTCCCAACTGGCTACTATCTGCCGCTAGTCAGTGCTGTCATCCCTTTGCTTGGCGATAAATCGCTCGATGAGTGAGCGGGCAACCGAGCCGGGAGGTGGAATTTCGGGCATAGTCTCCGGGGTGTACCAGCCCAGATGATCTATTTCTTCTCCATCAGGCCTGGCTTCGCCGGACTTGTAATCAGCCTCGTACGCCAACATGAGGGAATCGGGGAAAGGCCAGGGTTGGGACCTGATATACCTGGGAGGATATATCTCAATGCCTGCCTCCTCCATAACCTCCCGGTGCACTGTCTCTTCCAAGGTCTCGCCGGGTTCCACGAAACCGGCAATAAGTCCGTGCCTGGTGCCGGGGACCTTGGCGTTGTGGGCGAGGAGCATTGTATCGCCCTTGTGCACGAGCACGATGATCGCCGGGGAGATGCGGGGGAAAAAGATTCTATGGCAGGAAGGGCAAAATCGCGCCCTTTCCTCTTCCCTAGTAAGCCCCTGCACGAGTGAGGTACCGCAGAATGAGCAATACCGAGTCTGGTATGCCCAATGCGAGAAAGCCTTGGCTTTCAGCACGAAGGATGCCGTGCGCTGGGGGACGGAACCGACAAACTGCCGAAGAGGAATCCTGATACAGGTGCTGCAATGCAGGCTGCGATCCTCCTCCAACTCGGCGGACGAATAGGGAGTGCCTTCGAAATCGAAGGTCGCGATTCTCAAATCGGAATTCAACTCCTCTTTCGCTGTCTTATCGGGAAATTCCAGAACCCTGTCCTGTCCCAGGGCGAAAAAGGGAAGCTCGCCCGAAGCCGTATCCACATGGCGGGGAATGAGAATATCTAATCCTGAAAAGATGGCGCAGGCACAGGCCACGGGGGGAGAACCGCTCATCATGAATCCTTTCTGCTACCCCTGCTTTAATGCTGGAGCACAGTCTGCTCTATAACCCTGAGCTGGGATCTGTAAAGTCCGGTTATATTGGTACCGTAGTCGGCCACGAGCCGCAGCATATCCCGCGGATCGTTTTCCGCATCCACTCCATTGATCCTGTCGCCCGCATCGCCCAAGCCCGGCATTATGTAAGCCCTTTCGTTGAGCACAGGGTCCATCCAAAGCGTGTAGACAGTCACATTCTCTATGGCTCTCACAATCCGCAAACTGCCCTTGAGCGCCGAAATCACGTTGAGAAACTTTACGGACTTGGGTTTTACACCCTGCTCCAGAAGATATTTGACTATCGTCACTAGTGAGCCGCCAGTGGCGTTCATGGGATCGGCAAATACGAGATTTTTACCGTCCAGTTCTTCCAGCTTGAAGTAGGAGCGGTCCAGATCCAGTATATACTCCATGGTATTTTCGCTCTTGGAATCATCCCGCTTTATCTTGAAAAGGGCAAAGGGCGTGATATAGCCAGTGGATGAGTATTCCTGGATTTCCTTCGATATGATCATCGAGGGCAGCAAGGCTCCCCTCAACATGACGCACATCACGGTGTCCGAAAGCTGATCGTCGATATCGGGAATCTTGTGGACGGCGTAATTCTGTACGGGAATTCCCACGGGAGTCTTTACGATCAGGTAATTCTTCTTGGGCCTTCCCACGCCGGCAAAGGTCAGATTGAAGAGCAGCTCAAAGGCCCGCTGTGTGTAGTAGACGAATTCCTGTCTGCCAGTGCTCTGGTCCCGCAGCTTGGCAATCAGACGGGAGGCCTCCCCGTGGTTTTCCTGGGGAGTGGTGAATGAATAGACCTGTATC
>CAZHSK010000095.1:0-5927 GCA_964535235.1 uncultured Treponema sp.
TCGCCCCAGCGCATCACAGGCGCGACAGTTCGCTTGAAGAGCGCGAATTCCCTGTCCTCCGATTGTGCTGTGACAACGCAGACGCATATCGCGAGTGCGGCAATCACCAGCAATCGCTTTTTCATACTACCTCCTTGGCTCTCCATACGACTGACCGCGCAACGCAGTCAATCCTAGGTTGAAGTCTAGGCAGGAAGCCATTCTTGTCAATGAATTTATTTGATTTATTCAACTAATGTGTGCTTGAAGCACAAGACAGGTGCCGGGAGGCAGCGTATGGGTGGCGCCGGGATCTGCGGGCTTATTCGAAGCTTAGGCTTTTAAAGGCGCAGGGCAGCCTGGATGGCGATGCCTGTCCGATCCCTGGTTTCGTCTACGCGCTCGTTAAATAGGGCGGCATCCAGTTCGATCAAGGCGAAGTCCAGGCCGAGGCCGAAGGATAGGAGTCCTTTGTTAAAGCCTGTACGTAGCATGAGTATTTTGCCGAAATTGAACTCCACGCCGGCATGTAGTGTTTTAAAGGATGCAGAAAAGTCTTGCTGAATGCCCTCGAGGTAGTGCTCGGGATCGTCGGATTCCAGGTATATCGATGTGGTGAGGAATTTGGATTGGTTGAAGGTGAATCCCATGCCTACGGAATACTGGGGTTTCTGAAGATAGACGGTATCGCCGGTGAAGGGCAGATAATAGGATTCCACGATGCCGCTGATGCTGGTTTCGCCCATCACAAAGCTGTCGCCGTAGTCCCTCACCATCATGCCCAGGGAAAAGCCGCCGGTTTTCAGCATAATTCCCGCATCCACGGCGACTCCGGCTCCGCCTAACAGTTCGAGGCCCGCCAATTGGGCGTTATAGCCGCTTTGGGTGAGGTAGGCGGTGGCCAGGTCGGCAAAAAGCCAATCGGATGAAGAATCGAGTCTGTAGAATCCCCGCACATCGGCGCCTATTGTCAGGGTGAAAGGACCAAGGGATACAGGCCAGGCGAAGCCTAGTATGGCGCTGGCTTCGTTTTTCATGACTGCTGACGCTGTGTCGTAGCCCGAGCCCGAAGCGACGGCTTCCGAGACAAGGGTAAGGCCCAATCCGAGGCCTTCACCCGCCCAGCCCATACCGAAGGATATTCCTGCACCCAAGTCATTAGATGCTAATTTTTTCCCCAGGTAGTCCTGTGCCGTCTGGAGGTTTTCTTTGCCCTGCACAATGTCCGCGAGCGCGCGTATGTTGGCCGGAGAAGGATCCGTATAACCCCAGGCCGCGACATCCGCCAATGTTATGCTTCTGCGTTCGGCGAATCCCGCGGGATTGCCGAAGAAGCTTTGGTAACCCTGGGAGAAAACCTTGAAGCTCCCTCCCATACCCATGGATCTGGCATCTTTGGACACAAGGCCTTGTATGCTGTTCTGTGCGGGCAGGCCGGCTATGAGGAAAAATGTCATAGACGCCAGTGCCAGCAACCGCCGCATGGACCAGTACCTCCTGGGTAGAAAATTATTATCTGTGCGTGTAGGCAGTACTATCTGCTGGTAGTAAAAAGCCGCCTTTTCAGTATCGGCCAAATACAAGGCCGCTTTGAGCCGCGATTTTTTTAGCTCCTCTACTTTTATTAACCTCCGCCGCACCTCCTTGTAAAGATGCAGCGCCGGGTACACAACAAAAAGGCTGCCTGGGCGATGCCCAGGCAGCCTTCTACTAACTTATACTTATACCACAATGCACTAGAAGCGAACTGCCGCCTGGATCGCTATGCCTGTCCTGCCAAAGTCGCCGGGGCTCGAGCCCAGTTCCTCGGTGAATAAGGCCGCGTCCACTTCCAGGATAAGAAGATCTATGCCTGCGCCAATCGATATGTAGCCCTGATTAAGCCCCACTCTCGCGGATATGAAGTTGAGCAGCTTAAGCTCGGCTCCCGCATGCAAGGTATTCCAGATCGCGTCGAAGCCATCTGAGAATACGGCCAGCATGTCCTGGGATTCGACATAGATGGACGGGGCGATGAGGTTGAGAAGCCTGAAGGCGAAACCGGCGCCCATGGACACGACTGGGTCGAGTTTATAAGCAGTAGTGCCATTGAGGGGTAGGTTGGTGCCAGGATCTTCCATTATATCGCCCAGCGAAGCCTGGCCCATCTTGTAGCCAAACCCGAAATCCCTCACCATGGCGCCCAACATGAAGGGTCCTAGGTTGAGTGTAGTGCCGGCATCGAGGGCGAGTCCATAGCCGCCTAACACATTGAGCGTGCCGAGAATATCCTCAGGATTGCTGTTCTCGTTCAGCAGGCCGGTGAGAATAGAGGAGAAGGGCCACCCTGAGACTGGGTCTGAATGCAATTTATAGAAGGCTCGGGCATCGGCACCGACTTTTAATTTAAGAATTCCCAAATCGAAGCGGAATCCCAAACCCACGGTGGCGTTAGCCTGTGTTTGGCTTACCAATTTGGCACCTAAAAGCGAGGAGCCCACGGCGATCTCATCGGTGACAAGGTTAAAGCCCAGGCCGAAGCCTCTTCCCGCCCAGCCCAAACCTACCGAGGCTCCGAGGCCGAGGCCGTTGCCAGTAATGAATTTTCCGATGTAATTCACCATTTCAGAGGTGCTGGCTTGATCGTTCATGAGCTTTTGCACATTGGCGATATTTTCCTGGGTGGGTTTTACGTAGCCCCACATACCGATATCCGCCAGCGTGAGAGAACCTCGTTCATTCGCGAAGCCCGCGGGATTGCCGAAGAACGTGTCGTAGCCGGTACTGAAAACCCTAAAAGCCCCACCCATGCCCATAGCACGGGCGTTTTTGGGCTGCACGCTTCCAAGAGAGGTTTGTCCAAACGCGACGCCAGCCGCAAGAGCCGCAATCGCGATAAAAAGCAGTATTCGTTTCATATTCCTACTCCTTAATTTACCTGGTATACGCGATTTTCACGACTCTCTCAGCTCTGGCCGAAGAGTTTTGACAGATCCAAGCCGCCGGCTTCCAAGAGGACCTTAAGATCGGGATCATCCAGGAGAGCCTCAAAGCCCCCTTCTTTATCCAAATCGCTTACATCTATGTAGGTGCCGGGATTAAAGTCAGCTTTGTCCATATTCTCGAGGATAGCCCTGACCGAAGCTCCGAGCTTAGCCGTTGCCGGGGGCAATGGATAAAGTGGCTTGACCACATTCATTATCTTCACCAGCAGGTGAATCTGGGCCAGGGTGCCTATATCCAGTTCCTTTGCTTTAAGCCCGTTAGACTTGATATTGGTAGCCAACGTGGAGAAATAGCTCTTCATATCGCGGAGTTTATCGATCATAGCTTCCAATGCATCGAGCTGCGCGTCGGTATACGCTTTCGCCTTGCCAGTAACCGAAGCCGGCAGAAGCGCATCCAGGAATTGTTGCAGATCCTCTGGGTTGTCGATATCAAAGCCTTCGTCCGATAAAAGCGCGATGGCCGCTGGAGCATTTGCGACCACTTCATCGGCGCTGACTTCATCCAACTCAATTTGGATAGCCAAGGTTATGGCTGCCTGGGCTATTATGGGCTGGGTTTCGGGGTTGTCAAATACAGTTTTCAGCTTAGCTAAAGTCGCGTCGCTTAATTCCGGATTTTCCTTGAGCATGTCGAAGAAGGCTTGAGATAATTGGCCGGACAGAATTCCTGATTCGTCGATAAGAGTCGTAGCACCCTCTTCGGTGGCCTCTACATCTTGAATCTTGCTCGCGGTGACTTGGCCGAGGCCCGCTTCCTGGAACTTATTGGAAAACAGGGCGTCGCAGGAGCCCAGGAGAAGAGTCAGCAATATGGCGCCTAACAGCGCCAACTTTTTCATGTGCTTCATGTATGCCTCCTTGGGGTATAGAAGCTATATGCTAAATTGTATACTTCGCAGCCCGAAAATCAAGGCTCGCATCATGTTTATCGGAGATTTGTCTGTAAAGGGATACAATATTCGGCGATTGCGTCGATGCCGGGTAGTTCAGGGGACTGCAGGGAAGGCTGAGTGGACGTGGTAGCTTGTCCAAGAGCGGCAATTATCCGGGCGCTGATCGGCTGGCCGGGAGCGGCCTGGGGAGGGAGACCCCGCACTAGCAGTTTGAGATAGTTGGCGCTGGTGGCTTCCATGGTGCCTTCGAAAAGCCCAACATCCTCTCGAAGGGCGCCGCCTCGTTCGAGCACTGCTTCTATCTCAGTGCAGAGGTGTCGGTTTACATACTTGTGCTTTCCGGCGCTGGCCAATTCCGCCAGGAGGGCTCCCCGCTGGCCAGCCAGGCGCTCGGGCACTTTAGGCCGCATCTCGAAGGCCTTGGTGCCAGGCCTGGCCGAAAAGGGGAAGGCATGTATCCAGGCTAAGTCGGCCTGCCTGCAGAAAGCCATGGTTTCATCGAACTCGGCGTCGGTTTCGCCGGGGAACCCGACAATTATATCGGCTGCGATAAAGGGGTCGTTTCGGGCTTTTCTAAGGGCTGTAATGACCTGGGCGGCGGTTTCGGCGCTGTAGGCTCTGCCCATGCGCCGCAGGACGCCGCTGGAGCCCGATTGCAATGCCAAGTGAACATGGGGCTGGATTCTGGGAGACGCGAATGCTTCCAGAAAGGCTTCGTCTATCCTGTCGGGTTCGTAGCTGGAAATGCGGAATCGCAAGCTCCGGGTTTCCTTTATAAGCCGGGAGAGAAGCTTAGGGAAGCGCAGTTCTCCATCCCTGTACTGGGAAAGGTTTACGCCGGTGAGCACTACTTCGGCCACGCCCCGCGCTTCCAAGGCCTGGGCTCGGGCTACCGCTTGATCCGCAGCCAGGGATACCGAGGGTCCGCGGGCCAGGCAGACTCGGCAATAGGTGCAGCGGTTGTCGCAGCCATCCTGCATTTTCAGGGAAGGCCGTGAGTGAAAGGCGAAAGATGCGGTGTGATAGGCGAAGCGGTCTGGGGCTGAAGGGGCAGCCCGGCGCGATGGAGGTGAGGGCTTAAGTGGGTCGGGGCGGTGCGCCGGGCTGCTAGTTGGCCGCCCCGCCGCATCGAGTTCGGCCTTCCACTGGGCGACAGCATCGTAGAGAGGGCCGTGGCCCTGCCAGTTGTCCTGAAGCCAGGCTGCCAAGGATAGCAACGATGCTTTTTCTTCTCCCGGCAGCACGATCACCCGGGGATCTATAAGGGCCAGGGCCTCTGGCTCCATCTGGGCATAGCAGCCTGTGGCCAGTACCACCGCCTGAGGGTTGAGGGCCAGGGCTTGGCGTAGTACTCGGCGAGCCTTTTGCTCCGCCTTGCTAGTTACCGTGCACGTGTTGACTACATAGAGATCGGCTTCTTCCTCGGCCTTTACCAGCCTGGCGCCAGTCTCTATGAAAGCATCGGCCACCGATTCGGTTTCCAGCTGGTTGAGCTTGCAGCCCAGGGTTTTAAACGCTACCCGGAGAAATCTCATCCCTGCATCCGTGCCTGTATGCGGTTTCGGCCTTCCACCGCATCCGCGAGGTTGGGATTCAATGCCAAGGCCTGTTCGTAGGCGGAAAGTGCCTGAAGATATCGTTTAGCGCTCTCCCTTGCCCATCCCATTCTCGTCCACCAGACGGGGTTGGAAGGGTTATGCCTCAGGGCCGCCGAAAAAGCTATGTCTGCGTGCATGAATTTGGATAAACGGATGTAGAGTTCTCCGCAAAGAAAGTAGGAAAGCCCTGCCCGAGGACCTTCCGGATAACTGGCTATATATTCCTGGAGCATAGCGAGGGAGCGCTCGTTTTTACCTAGGTAATAGGCCGATTCGCCGATAGCCTGGGCCAGACGTGAGTCGTTTCTCAAGGCATAACCCCGCTCAGCCCAGGTTTCAGCTTCCTGGTAGCGGCGCAGGGCTACCAGGCTCCAGGCTAGGCCTACATAGGCATCGATGTCGTCCTTTGCGTCCTGAATCCTTGCCATAGCCTTAAAGCGGGCTTCTTCAAACTTGCCGGATGAAACGAG
>CAZHSK010000096.1:0-5896 GCA_964535235.1 uncultured Treponema sp.
TCAAGTATAGTGGGGTATTCGTTACTTCTGGAGCGAACCTCATGCAGGAAAAAGTGAAGAGCGGTACCCTGAGCAAAGCCACCAAACTTGGCTTTGGCGCGGCTGACCTGGGCGGCAACCTTTTTTTTACGGCCATGGGTTTCTGGACCCTCAATTTTCTCACCGATACCGTAGGCCTGGGCGCTGCCGCGGCGGGGGCCGCGGTTATGGTGGGCAAGCTCTGGGATGCGGTGACAGATCCCATGATGGGCTTTATTTCGGACAGAACCAGGAGCCGCTGGGGGCGCCGAAGGCCTTACCTGCTTTTCGGCGCTGTTCCCCTGGCGCTCACCATGTGGTTTTTCTTCACTAACCCCGGCATAAAGGACCAGCTATGGCTGGGTATCTGGGCAGCCGTGGCTCTCTGCCTGCTCAACACGGCGTATACAGTAGTCAATATTCCATATTCTTCCCTGACTCCCGAACTCACCAGCGATTATCACGAGCGCTCCTCTTTGAACGGCTATCGTTTCGGCTTTGCGGTGATAGGCACTATCCTGGGCGCCGGGGCGGTATTGCCTCTGGTAGGAGTCTTCGGCGACAACAGATCGGCGGGTTTTTCCTTCATGGGCGCGGTGTTGGGCTTTCTTATGGCAGTAAGCACCCTGGTTACCTTTTTTGCGGTCAAGGAACCCGACCACAGCCACGAAGCCAGGCCGACTGAGAAGTTCTTTCCCACTTTTTTGGCGGTGTTCCGCAACAAGCCCTATGTAATTGTATTGGCTACCTATGCCCTCAACCTGACCGCCCTCAACTTTGTCCAGGGCATACTGGTGTACTACTTCAAGTACATCTACAGAAATGAGGCTCTCACCACCCTGGCGATGATTCTACTTCTCGTTACCGCCATGGTCTGCATTCCCATCTCAGTACTGGTGTCCAAGCACATAGGCAAGAAGCGCTGCTACCAGATCTGCTTTGCCGTCTTGGCCTCAGCCTGCCTCATCATCTATTTCCTGGGGCACAGGCTGGGCTCGAGCTTCTTCTTGGTGATGATGGTCTACGCCGGTATCGGTGTGGGCTTCGGCTATGTGGCGCCCTGGGCTATGGTGCCCGATGCGATAGAGGTGGATGCGGTGCGTACCGGCAACCGCAAGGAAGGAGCTTTCTACGGCATGTGGACCTTCACCTCCAAGGTGGGCACCTCCCTGGCCATAGCCCTCACCGGGCTTATCCTGGGCGCGGCAGGCTATGCGGCCAACTTGGCGGAGCAGAGTCAGAGCGCACTGGGAGCCATACGCTTGATTATCGGTCCCATACCCGCCGTCATTTTTATCGCCGCCATGATTCTTATAGAGCGATATCCCATAGATGAGGCTACCTACAACGCGATTGTGGGCAAGAAAGCCTCTAACTAGGGCAGGGGATTCCATGAATCTGCCTGAATATCTGCGCTGGTATTTCAGATCCACCCTGGGGGCGGTCAACCTTCTCGCTACGGCTTTATGTCTTGCCGGGGCATTGGCTCTGGGGCTGGCCTTTCTTGCGGCGGCCGCCGCCGCGGTGGGATTGGGTCTGGTTCTGGGGGCCGGAGCCTTGTTTAGCGGGCTAGGCGCCAAGGCGGCGGCCGCCGCTCGCCAAGCCCTATCCGACAGGACAACTGCAGAACGCCTTGCCGCAGCGAGGGCTGTCCGCGAAAAGCTTGCCCGCCTGCGCGTCAACCCAGGCTTAGTGGCAGATGCGCTCCACCTGGTTCTCCTCACCTCCGGGGAGTATCTGGAAGCCTGCGCAAGAGAAAAAAAGCATGATCCCTTGGCCTCCGAGGCCTTGAATGACGCCCTCGACCTGCTGAAAATCTACCTGAAGGAAAAAGACGAAGCGGCCACCGAGCGCCGGTTCGGCCTTCAGGATGCCGATCCTTTCGCCGATGCGGAGTCCAGGGTAGTACTGGCCTTAGGTGAAAAGGCAGCCCTCCTGAGGGAGCGCAGAATTCAGATAGACGGAGGACTTGCCGCTGCCGGACTCATGGCGGTCAAGGAGGATTTACGATGAATCGATATGCCAAGGTTGGCTTAGTAATAGTAATGCTTCTATTTTTCGTACTGGGCGCCTGGGCCTTGGACGCATCCTTGGACTCAGCGGACATTACCGTCGTTCTGCGCACCGACGGCAAGGCCGACATCTATTACAGCCTGGAGTGGAGGGCCTCGGGTGGCCAGATGCACGGTTTTTATTTTCAGGGTGAGGCCTTCAAGCCTGTGTGGGATTTGGAGGGCTGCTTTGCAGAAATCAACGGAACCAAGCGCCTTCCCTTGTCCATAAAGGATATGGGTTCGGGCAAATACGATGTTGTGCTGGCCGGCGGAGAGGGGTTTTCCGGTAAAGCGTATTACTATCTCCACTATGCCGGAGACTTCCCCGCTGCCGGCTTGATCGGATCTACTGCAAGCCCAGAACTGGGGGAGCTTGTGTATTTCGATTGGGCTCCAGTGGAATGGGACCAGGGCCTGAAGTCCAGGACTGTGCGTCTTGTGTTGCCCATCATGGTGGGAAGCCAGGAGCTTTCGGCCGCCGAAAGAGAGGCTGTGCCCCTCAAGACAGAAGCCTGGGTGAACAATGAGAACAAGATCGATTATTACGGCTCCCCCGGTAGTGATGGAGCCTTTTATCTCACCCTGCGGTTTTTCCAGCAGAATCCCAGAGCCGGCGAGTCCCAGCGAATAGCCCTCTATTTTCCCGCAGGCTATTTGCCCCTCTCCGTGGCTTTGCCTAAGAGCAGCGGCCCGAGCCCAGCCCAATTCGACAGTCCCCAGGGCTCCGACGATTCAGAAGACGATTTCTGGCTTACCACGCCCCTGGCCTTGGCTATAGGAGGCCTTCTCATCGCCCTGGCCATGGCTCTTTACTATGCGAACCTGCGCCGTTATGGGGCTCGGGCCGCCCTGGTCAAGCAAATCGCCTGGGCAGGGGACTCCTGGCTGCCGCCCAAGCTCTTCGCCGGTACCTACCAGGTTCCGGGCAAGGTCGCGAAGGATTTGCATCCCGCCGAGGTGGCCCTTCTCTTTGAGCTTCCCCTTTCGAGGGTGGTGGCGCTCATGATCGAGGGCTTGCAGGCCAAAGGTATCGTCACTCTCGTGAACGAGGACCCACTGCAGATTTCCATCATAAGTTCCAAGCCAGGCGAGGGGCTGGAAGAGACTTTTCTCGCCTGCTTCGATCCCGAAGGCAGGCCTCTATCGGGGCTCCTGGCCGATTTTTTTGAGGCCTTGATCAAGAATTTGCAGGAAAAACTCTGGGATTGCGACATTGAAGCCACCAAGACCTACTATAGGGATCTACTTTCGCAGGCCGAGCGTATGGATGCGGAGGCCAGCATCAGCACCGCCGAGGCCGAGGCTCAAAGGGCCGCCTGGAGAGCAGCCCATCCCCACTGGCTGTACTGGCATTCCTACTGTTATCTCCACGCCCATCCGGGCCGGTATTCCCGAATGGGGCTTCAGGAGGTTTTTTCAGCCAATTATGGAGAGTTTATGCGCTCGGCTTCCTGTTTTTCCGGCTGCTTCAGCCCGGCCCAGGGCGCAGGTGGAGCCTGCGTCTCGGCCTGCCATAACGCCTGTCACGATGCCTGCCATTCGGCCTGTCACTCGGCTTGTCACTCAGCCTGCCATTCCGCCTGTCACTCGGCCTGCGTTTCCGGGGGCGCCCATTGAAATTGCCCTGGGCTTTTAGGAAAAAACCCCCCAAGAAATACGACCTGTCCTGGGTGCCCGAGTTTTGGAAATCCATAAGGCCATACCTAATTGCCAGGCCCGAGGATGAGGTGATTATTCTCCCCCCCAACCTGGTCTATAAAACCAATAAAACCGGACTCGCGCTTCTGGAGGCTCTAGACAAAGGCCTGAAGCTGGAGCGCCTGCCCGGCATGGACGAGGAAAGGCTCAAGGATGTGGAGCGGTTTTTCCTGGATATCAAGGCGCTCTGCGAGGGCAGGGAAGTACCCACCGAAACCATAGCCTACGATTTCAACTTCAGCCGATTGCCCATTTTGGGGGAAATAGCCCTTACCTATCGCTGCAATAACGCCTGCCAGTTCTGCTACGCGGGCTGCGGATCCTCAGCGCAACAGCGTGCTGACGTAAAAGAGATGTCCACCCAAGAAGTGGAGCGGGTCATCGATATATTCGCCCAGAAGGCCAAGATTCCATTCTTTTCCTTTACCGGAGGCGAACCGCTTTTACGCGAAGACCTGGAGCATCTGGTCGAGTACTCAGGCAACAGACGCCTGCGGGTAAATCTGATCAGCAACGGAACCCTCATAAGCCCCGAACGAGCCATGGCTTTGCGCCGCGCAGGCCTTAGCACCGCCCAGATAAGCCTGGAAAGCCCCGATGAGGAGATCCATGACAAGCTCTGCGGTGCCAAGGGGGCTTATAGAAGCACGCTCGGCGGCATCAGGGCTCTCCAGGAGGCGGGGGTCAGGGTTCAGACCAACTCCACCCTCACCGCGCTTAACAGGGAGAGTCTCTACAGCATGCCAGCCCTCCTAGCCGCGCTGGGAGTAGAGCGCTTTTCCATGAATCTCTATATTCCCGCAGCGAGAATCGAAAAGGCCGCTGAGCTATTAGTGCCCTATTCGGAAGCCGGCGCTTTCGTGGATTCCATGCGCAAGGCAGCGGCCGCGGCGGGCAGGGTTTTCTACTGGTACTCGCCCACGCCTCTCTGCATCTATAACCCAATAGCCAGGGGGATGGGTAATAAAAGCTGTGCCGCCGCCGACGGCCTTATCCACGTTAACCCCTCGGGCGATGTATTGCCCTGCTCCTCCTATGCCGAGAATCTGGGCAATCTCCTCAACCAGGATTTCGAAGAAGTGTGGTTTTCCGCCAGGGCAGGACATTTCAAGCAAAAGCGCTATGCCCCCGAGGCCTGCCGAAGCTGCAGCTCCTTTACCGCCTGTCAGGCCGCCTGTCCCCTGTACTGGGACTACGCGGGCTATGGTGAACTGGAACGAGCAGGCTGGGCCGGTTCCGGGATCGGCGCGGGCGGCCGGGTGTTGACCGCTTTAGAGCCTGAGCGAAAGGGCGCAGAAAGCCCATGCGAGGTGTGAGATGGACTATGAATTCAAGCGCTTTTCTCTAGGCGCCGGACCGAGGATCGTGCTTAGCACAGGACTCTATGCCGCCGGGGTTCTGCTGCAGTTCCTCTTTCCCTGGGGATTTATCCCTGGCTTTCTGCTTATTCTCCTCGGGTGGATACCCCTGGGCTTGAAGCCGATCAGTAACAAGCCTTCTGACAAGGGCCTGGAGCAATGGAGGCCTGTCTCGATGGGGGAGATTGATCGTCTGGCCGATACGCTTAGACAGTCGAAGAAACTCAAGGCTTCCACAGCCCTAGGCACAGCCGGCAGAATCCTTTTCCCGATAGCCGCCGGGTTCCTGGTCTTTGTATTGATGTTCCTCCAACCCGACGCGGCCATCCTCGTGGCCGACGCAGCTCTTTTATTCGTACCCGGCATCTATTTCGGAAGGCTCAAGGCCTTCGTCCCCAAGCTCCTCTCCCTCAAGATGCCCTGTTTTCAAGCAATTTTGGGACAAGAGCTGCCCAAGGGCTTGGTTCTTACCCCATATCTGCGTTTTGACAAGGATGCGGAAGGCCTGGATGTGCCTGAGGACATAAGGTTTCTTCTAGAGCCTGCCCGCAAGAACGACGATTTTGTCGGTGTGCAGTTCCAGGCGGCGGTGAACAAGGGGCCGTCCGGAGAGGTGCCCTATATGTATGCCGTGTTTCTCACCAAGGGGAAAGGTAGTACCTACTCGAAGCTCGAAAGAGTCTCTGCCCGGGGCTATGAGGTGGAATCTGGCGGCGAGGGCGACTACGGCAGCGTAGTGCTCAGGCAGAAGACTTCGGGTTCGGGCTT
>CAZHSK010000097.1:0-4391 GCA_964535235.1 uncultured Treponema sp.
CGGGAACGGCCACCAATGTAATATCGCCGTCGAGGTGGTTGATTATGCTGCTGCCCGCCAGCCCGAAAGCCGCGCCGAGCATCATGGTCAGCTGCGCGTGATGCCCGCAGGCGTGGGCGGCGCCGGTGCTCGGGTCCGCGTGGGGGTGTCTGGGCATGAGCAATGAATCAAGCTCCCCCATGACGCCTACGTTAAAGTCGTGCGATTTCCCCTTCGCGACGGCTTTCAATCCTGTTATAGCGATGTTTTTTTCTACCTGAAGCCCAAGGGACCCAAGGATATCCCCGACATACGCCGATGTCCTGAATTCCCTGAATCCCGGCTCCGGCATCGAGTATAAGTCCCTGCCGATGGCGATGAGGTCGTCCTTGCGCGCTTCGATCGCGTCGACCGCGATTTTCTTGAGGGTAGTCTTATCCATCAATTCCCCCTTTAATACAGTTTCGTATACTCGAAATCCGCCGGGATATCGAGCATTTCCATCGCCTTTTCGCGTCGCTTATCTACTTCTCGATTTACTTTTTCGAAAAGCTTGTTGCCTTCGCAGTCTATGTCGACCACGAAAGGGCCGAGTTTCGCGAGATTCAGGCACCATGTGGCCTCGATGGAACCGAGCTCGTTGAACAGCTTTACGTCTTCAACCGAGATCGAATCTATCCATAGGTTGGGACTTACGCATTGCGGCGATACGTGCACGCATTTCCTTTCCCGCATCATGAGTCTCGTTTTATCGCCCATCGTGGTTTTGCCGACGATCATTCTCAATTTCCACTTTTCCACCGACGAGGGCCCCCATTTTTCGAAACGGATGCTCGACGTGGGCATGTACGAAATGACATCCCAGCCGGAATCGCTTTTCTTCATTATCGGCCCGGAGTGGAGAAGCACGTTCCGTTCGCCCGGAGGAAGGGGGAATTCGTGGCCCTCGTCGAAAACGTACCTGTGCAGCCTCGACCTGCATGAGAATGCGGGGCCGCTGATATAGACGAGGTCGCCGATCTTCAACTGGATGACGTCCTCTTCGCTTAACGGGGCCTGCAGTTCGTATGTCTTCATCATGTCACCCCTTATCATCGTTCTCCGAACCAATTCGGGCTTTTCAATATCTCTACGGAGCCATCTTCCCGGATCCTGCTGGTGGCCCGGCGAGCGACCATGCAATTGCAGCTCATGGCTACCGCGATGCCCGCGATATGAGTAAAGGCGTATTCGATATTGACGCCGAACACCGAGGTGTCGCCGCCAAAGCCCATTGTGCCTATTCCCAGCGTGTTGATCGCATTGAAAAGGGATTCCTCCAGCGCGGCGATCCTCGGTTCGGGATGCCTCGATCCGATAGTGCGCAGGCAGGACGCTTCCTTGGCGAGACTCGCGGCAATATTCATGGTTCCGCCGATGCCGATTCCGAGTATCGAGGGAGGGCAGATGCCCCCGGATCTGGTCGCGTCTATGTAGCTGTCGAGGATGAATTTTTTTATCCCGGCCGTACCGTCGGCGAAGGCTATCATCCTGTAGCGGGTTCCCCCGAAGCATTCGCTTCCCCCTCCCTTGGCCACGTAGGTCAGTTCCAGGTCTCTACCTCTGACGAATTTATACGTAAAATAGGGGATATTCTCGCCGATATTATTGCCTGGGTCATAGCCGGTCAGAGGATGTTTCATCGTTGCTCGCAAATAACCCTGGCCGGTGGCTTTGGCTACCGCCCTTCTGGTGGCCGCTTCCAGTTCTAAAATTCCCCCCTCCAGCGCGCACTCATTGCCGATTTTATAGTAGAAAATAGGCCAGCCCGTATCGGGACAAGCGGGATTATTTTTTTGAACGGAAAGCTCTATGCTCTTGAGGGTTTTTTCAAGCCCTAACCGGGATGTCGATGACGTATCTATCTCGATACCTCTGTGGAAAGCCGCTCGAACATCATCGGAAATCACCGTAGCGCCTTTTTTTATAGTATTGAATATTACCGACTCATAAAGTCCGATTGGTATCACGACGACCCTCCCTGTCCGATCGAATTGTAGAACTCAGGATCGCGGGTGGCCATTGTAATTCTTCTATATATTCTTGCATTTCGTCCAAAATCCTGTTTCTCGCCGAAAAGCATGATACTATGTGCTGGTTGACCAATGGAGCGGGACGTGAATACGAGGATCACACTCGACTATTTTCCGAATGTCTCAAATTATTACCATATATATAAATTAGGCCATAGCAAGGTCGCCGAGCTTCCGCATTACCACGATTTTTTCCAAGTATGCTACCTCTCGAAAGGGGCGATCAAGCATAGGGGCGAGAAGGAAGAGGTTAGCCTGATCAAGGGGGATTCCTTTATCATCCCCCCCAATTTTTCGCACAGCCTCGTGCCGGACAGCGACGATCCTGAATTCTATTCTCTTTCTTTCAAGGAAAAAATTTTCTATCCAAGGTTCTCGAATTCAAGCGCGTACAAATTTCTAACCGCGCTCCAGCTGGATACGATGGAAAACGACCATCTCGATATTCGCCTAAAGGTTACGCTGGACGAGCAAATGCAGATGACGATAGAGAGCCTGCTAGAGTGCCTTATTAGAGAATTCCCCTTAAAGCTGCCAAAAGATCTCGCCGCCGCGGGCAGCTTGATTTCGGCCATCCTTCTCGTGCTCGCCCGAGCATATTTTTCCGAGCCCGCCGCCCAGCAGCAGCTCCAAACCATCAATATATATTACAAAGCTATTATGGCGTGCAAAGACCATATCGATCAGAACTACATGAAGGATCTATGCCTTTCTCAGATGGCCAGGCAATTCGGTTTATCCAGATCGGTATTATGCATGCTCTTCCCTAAGATCGTGGGCAAGCCGCTTAAGCAATACATATCGGAACGAAGGATAAAACAAGCCGTCTGCCTTTCCAACGCGCAAGACCTGTCGCTTCAGGAAATTGCCGCGATAGTGGGATATGAAGATTATTCGACCTTCTTCCGAAACTTCCATAAAATCGTTGGTATTTCACCGATTCAGTATAGGAATAATAAAATCGAAAAGGGACAAAATAAGGCTGTGGACCAAAAACTCGAAGACGAATCTGCGAGGGTAGGTTCACATCTTCTTTTGCGCCACAAGGAACAATAAGTATATTTTCTTGACAATATTCTCAAATCGTCCTATTGTAGTACAAGGTGTAATTACTTTACATAATTAGAAATAAATCACTATTTTTAATTTTGTCAACTTTAATTGCGTAAATCTCACAAGGAGTTGTTCATGCTCAAGAAACTGCTACTCTCAGTCTGCGCTCTCTGTCTCCTGACAGGCGCCGTGGCCGCGAAGGATCTTCCGGCTACATGGGACATCGAAACCGATGTGCTCGTGGTTGGGTTCGGCGCCGCCGGTTCCGCCGCGGCATCCGCCGCCCACGATGCCGGAGCCGACGTGCTCATTATTGAAAAACTGCCATTCCCGGGCGGCAACACCGCGCTCTGTGGTGGAGCTGTGTATGCATCCGGTACCGATATCCAGAAAACCTTGGGTTTTAATGATACGCCTGCGCTAATGCAGGAATATCAGCTGCTCATCAAACCGGGACTTAACAGACCTGAGTTTATCAAGCTCATTTCTGAACGCTCGAATGAGGCTCTTGAGTGGATTATCGCCAACGGTGCGAAGATTCCTGCCAAGGAAGGCGTACCCGGTATAACCATGGGCGGATTTGAGCGTAATTTCGACAGTGTTACCCCCGCCATGCCCAGAAGCCACTGGGTCGAAGGCGGCGGCAAGGGCCTCTTCCAGGCCTTCTTCAACGCGGTTTCCAAGCGCAAGATCAAGACCAGCATGTCTACCGCTGCCGAACGATTGATCAGGGATCCCGCCACCGACCGAATTGTGGGCGTCCAGGCGACCAAGAACAAGAAAACCATCTATATCAAGGCCAACAAGGGCGTCGTGCTGGCCACCGGCGGATTCAGCCAAAACATCGATATGCTCACCGCCTATGCCCCCAGCGGCAACAACTACAAGGGCGCCAAAGGTTCCCCCGCAGTGGTCGGCGACGGTATCAAGATGGCGCAGGAAGTCGGCGCCGATCTCTGGGCTATGCACGAGACTCTGGAATCCATGGGAATCCTGGGAGCTCCGAACGCGTACTTCACTCCCTTCATGGAATACACCCTCATCGTCAACAACAAGGGCGATAGGTTTATCAGCGAAGGCGCATGGACCGAACCAATTTCTGAGGAAACCCTCAAACAGCCCAATGGCGAAGCTTTCCTCATCTTTGATGCTGCTCTCAGGGCTCGGAGCGAGTTCGACACTACTTTGGGCAGTGTAGTCCCCACTAAATTCCTCGTTGAAGCCAACAGCCTTGAAGAGTTGGCAGCCAAGTTCGGCATTCCCTCCGATGCCTTCCTGAAGACAGTT
>CAZHSK010000097.1:4401-5892 GCA_964535235.1 uncultured Treponema sp.
ACAACAGCTACTGCGAGTCAGGCGTGGATCCCATGGGCAAGACCAAAGCCGAGCTCTTTGCGCTCACCAAGGCTCCATTCTATGGCATCAAGTCCAATCCGCTCCCCGTCATGACCACCGGCGGTCTTCTCACCGATACCAGCGCCCGAGTGCTCAACTCCTTTAAAGAGCCCATCCCCGGCCTCTATGCGGCAGGCGAAGTCACGGGTGGCAAACTGGTAGGCTACCCCGGTTGCGGCACCGCCGTCACCGACGCGACCATCTTCGGACTTATCGCCGGAGAGAACGCTTCTGCCGAAAAGGCTTGGAAGTAATGAAGCTGCTGCGGATGAAGCTGCTTACTTCCTCATTGCTGATACTTGCGATAGCCTCGGCGCTGATATTCAACGTATCGGCCCAAGAGACCGACGCCACCAGCGCCGCGTCGGTCAGCGTATTACTAGCCGACAACCACGGCGACTTCGGCTGCGACAGTTGTCATGCCGATGGCAAAGAATCAGAGGTCGAGAACAGTTCTTGTCTGGAATGCCATGGCCCCCAGGAGGCCATGAAGGAAAAGACCCTGCAGATGCAGATCAATCCTCATGACGCTCCCCACTTCGGCATGGATAGCTGCACCATGTGTCATCACGGGCATAGCGAATTCGAAAACATATGCCTCACCTGCCACCTGGAGTAGAATCGGCTAAGACTTTGCACACGTAGAAAATCTTGAACTACCGCCCGGGGCACTCGCTTCGGGTGGTTTTTTATTGGAACAACTGCGCTAGTGCGGGAATATCGGGCTTGTACACCATCAGTGCGAAAACGACGGCCAGGGGAGCCACGCCTGCCAGGCTGATCCACCAGCGTAGTCTCAAGAGCCTCATTAGTTCTTCGGGGAGTGCTGTATCTTCGGCGTTGAGGCCGGCCATCAAGCGTTTGATTTTGTACTGGGTCGGGATGTCGCTTACTACCCAAAAAAGGCCGGACAGCATGAACAGGATAAATGCCCAGGATAGCCAGCCGATTTGCCATAGGTCTCCCATGATCACGCTGAGCATGAGACCTGAGAGGAGCGAGAGAATGATGAGGGGCGAGGAAAAGCGGGCGTCTATCCAGGCGACGGTGTTGTAAGTGTGAAGAATCACTTCCTTTCGGCCTGAGGCCAGGCTGCGTTTTTCCCAGAGCATTCCTATAGCCGCGTTGGCGAAAAAGAGGGTTGCGGCGGCGATGTGGACAAAAAGAGCGTGGCCGCGCAGGGCGGGCTGGTCTAGAAGGGCCATGAACTGCGCGTGAAAAAATATCGCGAAGACGATCATACCGACCATGAGCGCCAAAAAGCCGACAAGTACATACTTTGTCTTCATGATCGACATTAGGAACATATTCTCCCGAGCCGCACAAGGGCTTCCAGATTGCCCGGCGCTAAAAGCACTGCTATAATGCCAAAATTCGATATAAGGAGAGTTGCATTATTAACCCGGCGATCCGGCGGTATTGGCCGCAGTA
>CAZHSK010000098.1:0-1412 GCA_964535235.1 uncultured Treponema sp.
ACAATCCTTCCGGCCAGGGGGGCAGTCGACGTCCTCGCCGCCGCAGCACTGGAGCGGGAAGTACGGAACGGCCTGGTGCGCCGCCAGGAGTCCTACGACAAGGCCAGCTCCGAACGGAACCACGAGAACGTCAAGCTGGAATCGGGCGATTCCCGGGCCAGACTCCTTATCAACGATCTTTCCAAGATGGGTATCAAGGAACTCAGGGAACTGGGCGAAAAGTACGGGATAAACCACGAGGAGCTGATAGCCCTGCGCAAGCAGGAACTCATCTTCTATACACTGAAATCCCATACCGAAAAGGGCGGTATCATCTACGCCTACGGGTCTCTGGAAATTCTGCCGGATGGCTACGGATTTCTGCGATCCCCCCAGAACTCCTACCTTTCGGGCACCGACGATATCTATATCTCCCCCTCCCAGATACGGCTCTTCAACCTCAAGACCGGCGATACCGTCTATGGCCAGATCAGGAGTCCCAAGGAGGGCGAGCGATTCTTCGCCATGCTGCGCATCGAGCTGGTCAACTACGACGAGCCCGCAGTGGCCCAGAACCGCATACCCTTCGAGAACCTCACGCCCCTCTACCCCAACAAGAAGCTGGATCTTGAAACCAGCACCGAGGAACTCTCCACCAGGATCATCAATCTCTTCTGCCCCATCGGCAAGGGACAAAGAGCTCTCATCGTATCGCCCCCCAAGACGGGCAAGACGATACTCCTGCAGAAAATCGCCAACGCCATAACCACGAATCATCCCGAGGTCTACCTCATCGTCCTTCTCATAGACGAGCGGCCCGAGGAAGTCACGGACATGGAGCGTTCGGTCCAGGCCGAGGTCATATCCTCCACCTTCGACGAGCAGGCCACCAGGCACGTGCAGGTGGCCGAGATGGTGCTGGAAAAAGCCAAGCGACTGGTGGAGCACGGCCGGGACGTGGTTATCCTTTTGGACTCGATAACCAGGCTGGCCAGGGCCTACAACCAGACAGTACCCACCTCGGGCAAGATCCTCTCCGGTGGCGTGGACTCCAACGCCCTCCACAAGCCCAAGCGCTTCTTCGGCGCGGCGCGCAACATCGAGCAGGGCGGCAGCCTCACCATCATCGCCACCGCCCTCATCGACACGGGCTCCAGGATGGATGAAGTCATATTCGAAGAGTTTAAGGGCACGGGCAATATGGAGATCAACCTGGACAGGCGCCTCTCGGACAAGCGCCTCTTCCCTGCCATCAACATCAAGAAATCGGGCACCAGAAAGGAAGAGATCCTTCTCACCGACGAGGAACTCCAGAAAATCTGGGTCTTGCGCAGGGTTATCAATCCCATGGACGATTCGGACATCATCGAGCTCTTGATAGACCGGATGGGCAAGACCAAGAACAACGAAGCCTTCCTCAAGTCCATGAGCGG
>CAZHSK010000098.1:1512-5877 GCA_964535235.1 uncultured Treponema sp.
GATAGACGCGGTCGAAGAATTGTTGTATATTCAGCCATCGAGGCTTTTGCAAAAGTCAGACGAGTTTTGCAAAAGCTACCTTGAAGTTTCGTGCGTTTCGTCCATTTTCATGCTTTTAGCATAAAAATGGACGAAACTACAAAGTCAATTTCAAAAGTTAATAGACTTTTGAAATTGGCTCAGCGTATAAAGAAACCGTCATTTGGCCGGTTTTCAGGCATTGTTTTCAGTACGACGCAGTGGAGGAAGATTATGAAACAGGGAATTCATCCCAAATACGAGCACTCGACCATCACCTGCGCGTGCGGCAATGTCATCGAGACCCGTTCGACGGTAAAGAACTTACAGGTTGAAATCTGTTCGGCCTGCCACCCCTTCTTTACCGGCAAGCAGAAACTCGTAGACACCGCGGGACGCATTGAGCGCTTTAACCGCAAGTACGGTATCAAGTCAACGGAAACCAAATAATTCCGATACTTGGCGGAACAAAAGGGGCTGTCCAATACGTTGGACGGTCCTTTTTTTCTTTTGCTAGTAACTCCGAAACTCAAAGCCTTCAAAAGGCTTGAGTATATTCAAATCCCAGATTCAGCCTTAAGTCAGTTAAAACAGATTCCCCTGGGCAGTAAACCTGAGATCCTCGACGGCTCCCAGCAGCCTCATGTGCTGATGCCTCTCTACCTCTCCCAAAAGACTTTCTGAAACCAAGATTTTTCCTAAACTCAGCGTGTTTCTTATTCTGACCATCCTGACCTTGCCCATATCCAGCAGGCCGGCTACCTTTACGCACGCCTGCATTACCAATTTGTCATTAGCCAGTGTCATGGGAATTTTTACCCCACCTGTAAGGGTCGCGGTGAGGGTATTGGGATAGGTCTGCTCAAAATCGAATGTATCCCTGGCCCTCTGCGGTATGAAATCAGCCATGCCCAGTCCGTTACCATTGCCCTTGGACTTTTCGCTTATATCGAGAATGCCTACCCTGTTTATCTTGGGTCCCCCGGAAATACAGGGCGAGTGGTAACGTCCGACAATATTGGTATCGAAGCCTGAACCCGAGATGTCCTTTCCTATCTCGTCGATTATCAGCACATCCAGGGTATCGAAATAAATGCGGGAACAGAGCTTTCTAGCATCCTCCAGCAATCCAGGCTCTCTTTCGCTGATTTCATCGCCTCTCATGCAGCTGATCTGGGCAGTCTCGTGGTAGGCATTCTCAATAATACCGACTCCGCAGAGAATATTGACCTTAGAAATAGTCGTACGCCCAATGTCGGGAATATGAGCGGCCATTCTTTCAAATCCCAGGCGATGACAGAAATCAGCTCCTACCTGCTTGCCCAAACCGATGGTGATCATCTTCATAAGTCCGCTTTCATAGGGGCCACGGAAGCAGACATGGGGCTTTATTCTATTGACTACTACGATACCATCGGCCTTTGCTGCGTGGGCGTCCAGGTACACGGGAAGGCCAAGCGGAGATACTCCAAGCTGCACGGTTTCCATGGTCGCCCGGATTTCGGCTCCCACTTTTCCTTCACTGATTCCCAAGCCTTCCAGCATGGCCTTCTGCCCTTCGGCTGTCGCAGCGGCGTGACTACCCATGGCCGGCACGATAAAAGGCTTAGCCTTCCGAGCTTTCAGTTCATCGACGATAGTCCGCACGATTAACGCAAGATTGCTTATGCCACGCGAACCCACGGCAATGGCGATTTCCGAACCTGGCTTTACTGCCTTGAAATATTCACCGGCCTTGATTTTTGCTCTTAGCGCGCCTTCAATATCCTCAAGACGCGGACGAGGGAATTCCTGGGCAACGAGGGCCATTTTAGGCAGAGGTATCCCTTCCAGAAGCCGGTTGATGACATCCACGGATCAGACCTTTCCTTCCAGGTTGAAATACGAAACAGCATTGTTATAGCAAATATCCCGCACGATAGACCCAATATGCTTGTAGTCCCTGGGCAGTTCGCCTTCCTCAATCCATTTGCCCAAGAGGTTGCACATAATCCGCCGGAAATACTCATGTCGAATGAAGGAGAAAACGCTTCTGGAATCGGTGAGCATTCCTATGAACAAAGAGAGCATGCCCATGTTGGCCAGGGAGACCATGTGACGCTCCATGCCGTCTTTCTGATCGTTGAACCACCAAGCGGCTCCAAACTGCATTTTTCCGCGAATGGGTTGATCCTGGAAGTTGCCCGCCATCGTGGCCAGGACATCGTTATGGTTCTGGTTCAGGGAAAACAGCACGGTTTTAGGAAGTTCATCGGATCTGTCCAGAATATCCAGAAACCTGGCCAGTGGAACGGAAATAGTCTGGTCGCCAATAGAATTGAATCCCGATTCAGGCCCGTGGATCTTGAATTTCCTGCTGTTATTGTTCCGCTGGGCGCACATGTGGAGCTGCATAACCCAGCCCCTTCGCTTGTTCATCCTGCCCACTTCCGCGAGCGTAGCCGTCTTGAAGCGGAGGATATCCAAATCGCTCAGTTTTTCTCCGCCAAGAAGCGTGGAGAAAATCTTTTCCAAAGCATCTTTGGAGCACTCTTCCGCAAAGGGGAAAACCAAGGCATGGTCGGTAGCCCTGGCTCCCTGTTCGTGGAAAAAGGCATGCCGCAGATCCAGCGCATGAATGAAGCTTTCGAAGGAATTTATCGCGATTCCCGATGCCTTTTCCAGCTTCTGCCGGTAAGCATTCCATTCGGCGGGAATCGCCACGTCCATGGCCTTGTCGGGCCTGAATGTGGGAACAACCTTGAAGGATCTGCCGCTGGCTCGAATTGTCCTATGGTACTCTAGTGAATCTATCGGATCGTCGGTGGTGCACATGACTTTTACATTCATCCGCTCGATTATCGAGCATACGGAAAATTCATCCTTCTTGAGCAGCGCCTGGGTTTCGTCCCATATCCCTTTTGCCGTATCAGGCGCAAAGAGCCTGTCCTCGATGCCGAATGGATTCTGCAATTCCATGTGCGTCCAATGGTACATGCAATTGCCGATGGTATACGGCACGGTTTTTGCCCAGGCTGAGTATTTTTCATAATCGCTGGCATTGCCGGTGATGAACTTTTCATCGATTCCCAAGGCACGCATCAGACGGAATTTGTAATGATCCCCATCGAACCAGATTTTAGTGAGATTCTCGAACTTCATGTTATCGGCGATCTGCCGGGGGACGAGGTGGTTGTGATAGTCAAAAATGGGCATACCCTTCGCATAATCATGGTACAGTACCCTTCCCGCCTCATTATTGATCAGAAAGTTTTCTGTGAGGAAACTCTTCATCTCATATGCTCCTTCATGGGTGGTTCCGGTCGATCAGATCACCGGCACTGTTAAACTCCATCGCTGCGGGAGCTTGGAGTATTTCCATATCCTTTCTCATTCGCACAAGGTCAAGCATATTCTCCGAAACGAGGATCTCTTCCATGCAAAGAGTATTTCTGATTCGCACGAGCCTCGCTTCCTCATAGGTTTTTGTATTGCATGTTTTTATGCAGGCCTGAATGGCCTGCTTTTCATTTTTCAGGGTCATGGGAATTTTTATGCCTTCGGTGAAGGTGGATGTCAGAGTGTTGGGATAGGTCTGTTCCGGATCGAATTTATCCACGGCTCGTTTGGTGGTAAAATCCACCATTCCAAGCCCGCCTCCATAGCCGTTGGATTTTTCTGTAATGTCCAGAATGGCTACCTTACCTATCCTGGGCCCGCCCTTTATGTACGGCGAGCTGTATCGGCCAACGATGGTGGTGTCGAATCCGGCGCCGCTTATCTCCTTTCCTATTTCATCAATAATGAGCACATCGAAAGAATCCAGTATGAACCGTGCGGCAAGCTGCCTCGAATATTCCAGCAGTTCTGGCTCCCGTGTTTTTATTTCCCCCGGCCGCAATATTTCTATAGTGGCTGTCTCGTGAAATGCATTCTCGACTACCGCGACGGCGGCGCATAATTTTATCTTACTTATGGCCTCGAAACCGATGTCTTCGATATATTCGCCCATCCGCTCTGCGCCCAAATTGTGCACCAACTCCGCTTGGCGCTGCTTTCCCAAACCGATGGCAGCCATCTTCACTAGACCGCTCTCGTAGGTGGCCCTGAAGGCAGGATGGGCTTTAACCCTGTTCAGGATTATTATACTATCTGCCGCAAGCGCCTCTTCATCGATATACACGGGAAGGCCAAACTTCGGACTTTTGGAAATTTCCCTTACCTTCATGGATGAGCGGATAGCTACGCCCGCACTGGCCTCTGTCACGCCCAGATGAGCCAGCAAATCCTTTTGGCCTTCGGCGGTCGCGCCGCCATGGCTGCCCATGGCCGGCACAATAAATGGTTTTAGTTTATAATTTTTTAGAA
>CAZHSK010000099.1:0-5874 GCA_964535235.1 uncultured Treponema sp.
TCGCAGGAAGAAAGCCGCTGGATGATATCCTGGTAGGGAAGGCGCTGTTTGGCATAATAGTCGAGGCGAAAGGTTTGGCGTGAGAAGGTCTTGCCGCAGTCAGTGCAGCGATAACGAGGAACCTTACCGAAAGCCTTTGTAGCATAGAAGCCCCAGGAGACATAGGCATGGTAGGGTGAAGTATGGGTGGGTTGATGATGGTACACACAACGTTGTCGAGGGCAGAAGGGAGGGGCAAAGGGTTCCATATGCACCCTACGTTGTCGCCTCCCTTCCCTGCTTCAATACCAACAAGGTTCGAGGAACTTCTAAACTTGACCATACTCTCAGCGATGCTATACGATAGCATGTCGTGTCGACACAAAGCCGGAGTAAATACTATGCAGCTCTCCGTGCCGCGGAAAGGATGCTTTTAATGCGAAAAGTCCCCAAGGGACTCATATGGTTCATTGAAAATCATGATTGCTTTTACGTTCTGGGGCATAGGGAACCCGATGGGGATTGTATCGGCTCCCAACTAGCCCTGGCGTCCCTTCTCAAAGCCCTGGGTAAAAGAGTACATCTCCTCTCCTCTGGCCCCTTCACCAGGTCAGAAATTCTGGAGTACGAACAGAAATTCCGCACCGAGGCACCTCCTGAGAGGGATTACGAGCGCGCAGCCGCATTGGTGCTAGACTGTTCCTCCATGTCCAGAATCGGCTCGGTGGGCGAGACCATGCCCCGGGTGCCCATCGCCTTTATCGATCACCATGCCTCCGGCGAAATTCCGGGGGAGGCCGATTATCTCGATCCCAGCGCCCCAGCGGTAACCGCCATGATCTACCTCCTCATGGAGGCGATGGGACACAAACCCAGCAGGGAAGAGGCGGATTTGCTCTTCTTTGGCCTTTGTACGGATACGGGTTTTTTCAGGCATCTGGACGAGGGGGGCGCTCCCACATTCGAGATAGCTGCCAAGCTCGTCAAGGCTGGAGCATCCCCCAAGAAAATTTACATGGCTATAAACGGGGGTAAAACCCTCTTCTCCCGCAAGCTCTTAGGTGAAATCCTTTTACGGATAGAGCCTCATTTTGACGGCCGTCTTTTAGTATCCCATCTCTCACTGGATGATCAGCAGCGCTATGGAATGGCTTCCAGGGACTCGGACCTTCTTTATCAGTTGATGATGAGCGTCGCCGGCTGCGAGGCCTGTTTTGTGATCAAGCAGGAAGCGGAAAAACAGTGTACTGTGGGCTTCAGGTCCAGGGAGAGGATCGATGTTTCAGCCATCGCATCTAAGTTTGGCGGAGGAGGGCATCGCCTGGCTTCGGGCCTTTCCATCCAAGGCACGGTGGACAGCGTGAGGGAGCTTCTCCTTACTAGCTTTGCGGAAATATTCCAAAAAATGGACATGGATACCCTGCCTTTTGGAGAAGAGTAATTTCCCTGCTTTGGGAGAGCGAAAGCTCACTAAAGGTAACTAAGATTATGATTGAGGCTCAATAGGCCTTTTGCTGTTCCAAAGCTCCAGGTTTGCAATCTTCTGCAAACTTATATCGAAAAACGATATATTCACCTGCTCAACATCCTGCTCCGTTTTCTGCCCTTCTTTGGCATAAGGCTTGCCATTGGAGGATCAGGGGAGGATGAAAAATGAGAGACGATAATAAGGTCCAGCCTCAACCCCCGCTGCCTTCACATTCGATGCTACCAGACAGGGAAGCTCAGGTGGCGGAATTGTTCCAATCTCCCATGGCCCGGGAAGTTGTGGATAGAGTCTTCAACAGTCCTGGAAAATATGGGTTCTCCTCGGTGGATGAGGCGGCGGAGGCCTTCCTGCGTTACGGCGGCAGGCTCTTAACCATACTCCGCAAGAGCATGGAAATTGACGAAAAAAGGGAAGCATATATCGACAAGAGCCTGAGGTTCATCGCCAAGTCCGTGCAAAGGGTCAATCGCAAGCGAGAGGCTATGGACAATATCGTAGCCTGCAATTCCGTGGCCGAAACACCGGATTTCATGACAGAAGCCTTGGCTGAGGCTGAAGGGGAGCTTCCAATAGACATGGATACCAGACGATTTATAGGCGACATCAGTCCGGCCTGCTTCATTCCAACTATGGGAGCCCAACACAAACGACTGCTTTTTCTTACCATCAAATGTGCTTGGGAGATAAATGACGAGCTGGCCAGGAAGGTAGCCCGAAGGCTGGGATTGCCCCCACTGTGGCTGGAAACCGTCCTTCACAAGGCCAGAGCCACGCTGGAACCTCAGAGGCTTTCTCTGGAAAAACTGAATCGACGCATCAATGAAGCATGGACAAGGATTCTTTGCATTGAAGCGGAGCTGAAGAATGATGCCAGCCCCGGATCCAGAGAGCTCCTTTCCAGGAGAATTAGAGAACAACGGGCACGCTATTATAAGCTACTTGAGCGCAGGGCGCGCTTGAGGCCGCTGGTAACACACAAGGCGATCGCAGCTATTCTCGGTCTTCCCAAGGGTTCCATCGATTCGGGGATATTTTATTTGAAAGCGGGCAGAGGATGTAAAACCAGGGTCCGCTCTTGAGCATTGCTGTTTTGGATTGTATTCTCCCTCCATGGATATTCTAGTAGCTACCTTCAACGCGCACAAAATCGACGAACTGCGTCCTCTCCTGCCTGGCCACCGACTTCTCTCCCCAGCCGATGTGGGCATCGAGGCCATGGAGATCGATGAAAATGGATCGGATTATTTTGCCAACTCCCTTATAAAAGCCAAAGCACTTTATGGAAAAGCAGGCATTCCCACTCTCGCCGATGATTCTGGGCTTTCGGTCCTGGCGCTGGACGGAGCTCCGGGCATCCATTCTTCGCGCTATGGCTCATTGGATGGCTCAAAAAAACTCAGTGACGGAGATAGAAACCAGCTTCTTCTACAGGTTATGAAGGACAAAAATGAGCGCCGCTGCGCCTTTTATTGCTGCCTTGTCTTCCTCTACGGAGAGGATAGGTATCTCGCCGTTCAGGAAACCTGTCCCGGTATCCTAGCCCAGATACCGGCAGGGAAGGGCGGCTTCGGCTACGATCCCTTGGTATTCCTGCCTGAGCTCGGCAAGACAGTGGCTGAACTAAGTCCAGAGGAAAAAAACTCAGTCTCCCACCGAGGCAGGGCAGGCAGGGCCATGGCTGCCCTGCTGAACGCCTTTCCGGAGTTCAAGGTGACAATCCAGAGCGATTTGAGCCAATTTTAAAAGTCTGTTAACTTTTAAAATTGGCTTTGTAGTTTCGTCCATTTTTATGCTAAAAGCATAAAAATGGACGAAACGTACGCACCGTAAAGGTAGCTTTTGCAAAACTCGTCCGATTTTTGCGAAAGCCTCATTTGTAAAATTATTTGGTTGACAGCCGGCATTTCACAACTTAGGATAAACAACCCTTTAGAATATTACTGGTATGCAATAGAGAGGTTGCCTTGCGACTCCACTCGAGTTCAGGAGCTTTATATTCTGGCGCCTTCCCTTCCCAATACTTCACGAAAGATCCAATTTCCGCACTTAAGCAATTTCCCTGTATCGACAAGTACCTCTCTTTTGAGGGGTATAAGAATATGTTGGAGGCATGTACATGAAAAGACTTATGGTCGCGGTCCTTGTTGCAGTAATGCTCATTGGATCTTTGGGGGCGCAGGCGAATGTCAAAAACTTTCCCAATCGTCCCGTCGAGGCCGTTGTAGCTTGGGCAGCCGGAGGCGGAGCCGATCTTATATTCCGTTCTCTCGCCAGTATTTTCCCGAAGTACGCCAATGGACAGCCCTTGGTAATAAAAAATGTAGGCGCGGCAGCAGGCGTTCCCGGCATCATGGAGTTCAAGAACAACGCGCGGCCCGACGGCTACACAATCCTGCATTGGAATACGGCCCATACTATCAAGACCCACATGAATTCCGTTCCCTTTACCGCCACTGAATTCACTCCGGTCATGAAATTGGTTGAAGACTACTCCCACGTCTTGGTAAAGGCCGATTCTCCCTTTAAAGACCTCAAGGACTTTGTCGCCTATGCCAAGGCCAATCCTGGCAAGATCAACCTGGGTAACGCGGGCACCGGCGGCGGCGCCCACTTCTCCGCCCTGTTCTTCGAAGACTATACGGGCATCAACGTGACACACGTTCCCTTCACAGGCGGCGGCCCTGCGGTTATCGGCGTGCTCAACGGCCAAGTAGACGCGTCCATGTCCATCGCGTCCGAAGGCATCACCAACGTTCTGGACGGTTCGCTTCGAATGTTGGGCGTCTTCGGTCCGGCTCGTCCCGGCCAGCTTCCCAATGTTCAGACTGCTAAGGAGCAGGGATTCGATATCATCCTCGGTCACTGGCGCGGAATTATGGCTCCTCCCAATACTCCTCCCGAAATTGTCGCCGCGCTTCACGATATCTTCAAGAAATGCATAGAAGATCCCGACTTCCAAAAGCGCATGAAGGAAATGAACACCAACATCTCCTATCTCAATTCCAAGGATTTTGGTGAGCTCGCTAAGAAAGCCGATCTCGAATATCAGCGGATCATCAAAGAAAAGAAACTGGGCGATAGGTACAAATAAGAAAACAGCACCTCGCTGCCGGCGGGTTTGCTCCGCCGGCGGCCTTGCGTGGTGCATGAGGTATTCTCAAAGCGCTGGAGGCTCAATCGTGTCGAAGGTAGATTTTTTTACAGGGCTTGGAATAATGGCCGTTTCCGTAGCAGTGTATAGTATTGCCGGAAAAATGCCCAATGCTAAAATAGGCATAGGCCCGGGAGAATACCCTACGGTTATAGCCGTAGTTTTGTTTTTTTTAGGCATTGCTTTATCCTTGCAGAACATTCCATGGAAGGGAAAGGCTGGGAAAGCTGCCAAGGATTCAAGCGGAAAAGCTATTTCTTTTCAAATGATTAAACGCCCATTTCTCATGGCGATTGTGGTGTTCGCGTATATTCGGGGGATGTTCTATCTAGGGTTCCTCCTTCTTACTCCATTTTTCCTGTTCTTCGCGATTTGGTTTTTCGGTTATAGGCGGTACTTGAGAGCGGCCGTGATCAGCTTAGTCACCACAGGGATAATATACGTGGTGTTTTATTACGGGTTCCAGGTTTTGCTTCCCCGATTCATTCTTTTCTGACCGCTACATACCCCATAAAGTTTCAGGAGGAATTCAATGGGTCTTTTCCTTCAAGGCTTTTTAAGCATTTTCGATCCGATGACATTTCTTTTTGTCACGCTGGCGATAATAGGCGGCATCATCATAGGCGCAATTCCCGGGCTTACTTCGTCCATGGGCATAATTCTGTTGTTGCCGATGGTATATAAGCTACCCCCGGAAGTCTCGCTGCTGGTGATGGCCGGACTCTATTGCGGCGGTATGTACGGCGGATCCATTTCGGCAGTGCTAATAAATACTCCAGGAGCTCCGGCCGCTTCGGCTACCGTTTTAGACGGTTATCCATTGACAAAAAAAGGACAGGCCGGCAAAGCGCTTTCCACCGCTTTGATCGGTTCCTTTTTTGGAGGTCTTTTTTCCACATTCTGTTTAGCACTCATCGCCCCTCAACTGGCCAAGGTAGCCTTAAAATTCCAGGCAGCCGAATATTTTTCTCTGTCCATTTTTGGCTTGACCATCATGGCGGGTTCTTCCACAAAAAATATTGTTAAAGGTCTAATTTCGGGATTTTTCGGTTTATTGATATCCACCGTGGGAATAGACACCATAGTGGGTATTGAGCGTTTCACATTCGGCAATCCCTATATCATGGGCGGGTTTTCCATGCTCCCGGTTCTCATCGGAGTATTTGCCCTTTCCCAATTCTTTGAAGATGCGGAGAGAAAAAAAGGTGATGATGTAATAATAGTCAAGCAGGATTTGAGCAACTTTATGCTTAAT
>CAZHSK010000100.1:0-5701 GCA_964535235.1 uncultured Treponema sp.
CCACCCTAAAACGCCCCAACTACATTCCCCAATGCATC
This sequence comes from uncultured Treponema sp., assembly GCA_964535235.1. Classification (GTDB taxonomy): domain Bacteria; phylum Spirochaetota; class Spirochaetia; order Treponematales; family Rectinemataceae; genus UBA2256. The sequence goes on from CAZHSK010000100.1 coordinate 39, forward strand.
CATCTGCACTCCCCCACGTAGCCATTGGCTAAAAAATCAATCGCTCCAGCCTCTTGTCGTCGTGCCGCCAGTCGGGATCCACACGCACCTGCAGCCTGAGATGTACGGCATAGTCGAAAAGCTCGGCCAGGTCTGCCTCTGCTTCTTCCCTGATCGTGCGTATCATAGAGCCGCCCTTGCCGATAAGAATACCTTTCTGGCTGTCCCTTTCCACTACAAGATCGTAGGACGCCTCAAGGCTGCCGTCGCCTAAGTGGCGAGAGTCGGTGTAGTCGACAAAAACCGCATGAGGCAATTCCTGTCTCGTATGAAGCATTATTTTTTCCCTGACGATCTCGGCGATTCTGAAAACAGGCTCTTGATCCGTGTAGTATTCCTCGGGATACCAGGCAGGACCCTCGGGGGCCAATTCGATGAGCAGATTCATGAATTCATCCAAACCCTGCCCCTTGAACGCAGAGATAGATAAAATTCGAGCCTTTGGAAGCCTATCCTTGACGAAGGCCTCGGCGCGCTCCGGTTGGGCTTCGGGATCATCGGTTTTGTTGATCGCTGCGATTATTGTGTGGCGTGCACTCCCCAGTGCCTTGGCCAGCACCTCTTCCTCGGCACCAGGCTCCCGGGTCGCGTCTATGAGGTACACTACCAGATCGGCATCGGCCAGGGCGCGCAGGACCAGATCCTTGAGCCTTAGATTCAGCTTTTTATCGGAAATATGAAACCCAGGCGTATCCAGAAACACGATTTGTCCGCCTGGTCTGTTTACGATACCTCTCACCGTGTTACGGGTTGTCTGGGGTACCGGTGAAACAATGGATACCTTGGCCCCGCATAGTGCGTTGAGAAGCGTGGATTTGCCCGAAGAAGGCCTGCCTACGATAGCCGCAAACGCCGATTTTGCCATTTTCATTCCTTTTAATAATACCCTGGAGGAGGAAGATCCCCCATCCAGAGCTTGTATTGCCCTGCTGCCTGATAACGCAGCATTGTATAGCCATTGGATATTTTACAGCCCGCTTCCTCGGCCCTAGTCAACAGGGCTGTCTTGGAGGGCTTATAAATGAGGTCATAGACCTTTTCATGACCGTCGAATTCATAAAACTCCAGAGAATCCCCCTCTAGCCCACCCTTCATGCCCAGGCTCGTAGCCTGGATTATGAGATCGGAATAGCGGGTAACCACTTCAATGGCCCTGTCATCCAGGGGGCCCCAGATAAAACCATATTTTCTGGCCAAGGCCCTGGCTGTGGAAATGGTTCTGTTGAGCACCACGCACTCAGCTCCCTTGCGGAAAAGAGAGAGAGCCACGGACTTGGCCGCCCCTCCCGCTCCGATCAAGGTAACCTTCATGCCCCTGAAATCTTCGCGATCCAAAAACTCTAGAACGCTGCGCTCGAAGCCATCTGCATCGGTGTTGTATCCCGCCCAGCCGCTCTCGTTAGCCACGAGGGTATTACATGCACCTATGCGCTGCACATCGGTGGATTTGAAGCTCAGATACTGCAAAACCGCTTCCTTATGTGGAAGGGTTATCGCTGCGCCCTTCACCTTGAACAGCTTCATTACCTCAAGGGCTTCCTCGATGCTATCCGAAGGCATGGGCACCAAAAGGGCATCCTTTCCAAGGCTTCTGAATGCGGTGTTATGCAAGCTCGGAGAAAGGGAACTGAGAATGCTCTTATCCCCTAAAAGAGCATAGAGCTCTGAATTACTGCTGGTATCCTTACCCCTAAAAATGTCCACGAAGGCTTCGGGGCTTGTCTGCCCGGGAGCCGCGAGCGGCATGTCGGGGCTGCCCAAGCTGGTGTAGCAATAAAGGGAGCCTATACGGCCCGCCAGAATTCTGGAAGGGAAACCGTAGTCCCCCATACCAACAATAAGCCTATCTCTGGAAGGAAGGCGAGAAGCCCAGGCAACAAGGATAGCCAACTCCGATGCGTTACGGAGCCTAACCGCCAGCTTAGGGATTTCATCTTCTTCCTGGCTAAGCTCCTCGTACGCTACATTGAGATCCTTAGGGAGTCCGTCCAGGTAGTGTGCGGAGCGTATAATTCGCGTTCCAAAAGTGCGACAGGCTTCCTCTATGGTAGTCATATGAAAGTCGCTCTCGAGATCGGCAAAGGCAAAGTTAGCCCGGGCATCAGAACGGGCGTAGGACAGCGCCTTGGCAATCATCACCAGACGCACACCCTCCCCTTCGGTAAAGCAGCCCCCATCGCTCTTTCTCCGTACCGTAAGTATGCAGGGCAGGCCTGCTTTTTCCGGAAATGAGCGGATAAGAAACTTTTCCGAAGGATCGAGGCAGTCGGCTCTTAGTTCCACCAAATCTACAGAAGCCCGATGCTCATCCAAGGCAGCCAAGTTTGCGGCAATAGTCCTGCCCGTAAGACATAGGCAGACAGGAACGGAATCGGCGATCATGTGGCTATTCTACCCTATGCCCGGCCGAGGCGGCTATCCTCGATGCGGTAGGCGGGCGCTTGTCCGAAATCCATCTTTATTGCACAATAGGGCAACTTTTTTTTCATATCGCAAGGAGATTTTCGTGCCCATCGAATCAGGATCGAACAAACTGCCAGAAGAAGCCCTTATCGCCTTTCTTGATGGCATACTAACAGAGCTTTCCTCCCCTTCCGATCCTACCATTCTTACTCAGGTCAGATCTATTTTTAGAAAGCATATCCCCCTGCATCTGCGTTCCTATGCTGCCGCCCTGTTGATATTGAGGGCAGCCGGCATTTCCAGCGGACAAGCGTATAAAGCCTCGGTAAAAGCAAAACCTGCCGAAAAGCTGGAAAGACTCGATAGAATAGAAAAAACCGAGAAACCCCAGGCTTCTCGCAAACAAGCAGCAGCAGGCACAACCCCAAAGCCCAAACAGGAGGGCATGATCCCTCTCTTTGTATCCATGGGCAAGCGTCAACGCCTGCGCCCCCAGGAATTAAGGACGCTGATCGGAGAGAAAGCCAACCTCGCTCCCGAAGAATTAGGCAGGGTTCACCTTTTTGATAATTATTCCTTTATCGATGTTCCAGAAATCCAGGCGGAAAAAATAGTCGCAGCCTGCGAAGGCATGATGCTAAAAAACAGAACTCTGGAAATTAAACCAGCCAAAAAGCGAAACGAGGTTTCCAAGGACATAGAGGGGTGAGTACGCGGATAGAGCAAATCCGCGTCGGCCCCTTAGGCGAGAATGTCTATATTGTCCAAACCGTAGACAAATCCTTTCTTGTGGATCCAGGCGACGAAGCAGAGCGGATACTGGCTTTTTTACAACAAGCGCAGATAATCCCCGAACTTATCGTGTTTACCCATGGACACCTGGATCATACAGCGGCACTGCCCGACTTGCTTCAGAATTGGCCTGGACCTCTACCGAAAATAGCGATCCACACCAGTGATTCCTCCTACCTCGGCGCAAGAGGCGAAGCGACAAATAAAACCCTCTTTGAACGGCTGCGCGCCTCGGTGTATTTCAAATCGGTCTGGAAAAAGCTGCCTGAACCGGACATCCTGCTCAACGATGGAGACCTGCTTCCGGGAACGGGGTTCATCGTCCTCCACACGCCAGGACACAGCGCTGGATCCATTTGCCTTTATGACAAGGCGGATTCCATACTCATCTCCGGCGATACTCTCTTCAGGGATGGGGTTGGCCGCACCGACGGCCCTGACTCGGATACCCGGTCTATGCATGAAAGCCTACGAAAACTGTATCATCTTCCGCCCGAAACCACTGTCTACCCAGGCCATGGCCTAGGTACGACAATCGGCAGGGAACTTAACGGCTAAAGCCATGAATTTGATAAGGAACAGAATTTTGAAGCGAACTTTTTCCATTCTATGCGCAATCGTGCTATTTTCAGCCTGCAGTCCAAAAGTTGAGGGTGAAGTGTCCCGCAGCGATTTCGTGCTGGGCACTCTCTGCTCTGTACGCCTGATTGAGGGAGGATCCTCAGGAACGCTCCAGGCAGTGTTCAACCGCCTCGCACAAATAGAAGAGCGCATGAGCGCCAACAAGGAAGGCACGGAAATCGCCGCGGTAAACGCAGCCGCGGGGACAAATCCGGTCAAAGTTTCGGAAGATACCCTCTATGTCATCACCAAAGCCCTGGATTTTTCCCGCCTTACCGGAGGAGCCTTCGACCCTACGGTGGGGCCATTAGTAAAACTCTGGAACATAGGCACAGACTACGCAGCGGTGCCTGCTCCTGCCGATCTACAGAAATCTCTCCCGCTTCTCAACTATAAAGATGTGCTGATCGACAATACGAATCGTACCGTCAAACTTGCAAAACCCGGAATGGCTATAGACCTAGGCGCAATAGCGAAAGGCTATGCTGCCGACGAAACCGCCAGAATACTTGCCGCCCACAAGGTCAAAGCCGCGGTGGTAGACCTGGGAGGCAATGTCCTGGTATTTGGCCAGAAAAAGGACGGCTCACCCTGGAGAGTAGGCGTTCAGGATCCTGCCTCGGACAGAGGCGACTATCTTGGCCTGGTAAGCGGCAAGGGAATGACCGTGGTTACCTCTGGTATTTATGAACGCTTCTTTATTGAAAAAGGCGTGCGTTACCACCATATCCTGGATACAAAAACCGGATATCCCGTAGACAACGGGCTAGTCTCAGTAACCATCATCGCATCGGCCAGCATAGACGCCGATGCCCTCTCCACCTCGGTTTTCGCCTTGGGTTTACACAAAGGCATGGAGCTTGTCAAAAGCCTTCCAGACATAAAAGCCGTGTTTATAGACACCAAGCAAAATATTTACTTGAGTCCGGGCACCGAATCGATTTTTACCCTCAGCAGCAAGATTTATAAACTTGCTGAAATGAATTGATCCCTAGCAGATCCAACCTTAGCGTTCATTTTTACAATTATTCCTGCTTGGGTGCTTCCATCTCCACCAGTTTCAGCTTGTAAAAGCACCAAGGGGCGCCAATGGCAGCCCAGACTCCCACCAGCCCATAGCGGATAAACCGAATAAGTGCCAGTTGGGAAATTGCCTCGTCCTGAATGAGCATTTTAGGAAGACTATACACCACCAGCAGAGTGCCCAGCCCAAGAAGGTAACGCAACACCTTTTTAAATAAAGTACCTTGTGCTGAAAAGCGCAGATATTTGCTTGCAATGGCAAATCCTGCCGCACTGCCGAAGAAAGCCCCGGCCATTCTGGTGTCCTCAGGCATGAGAAAATTCATACCAAGAGTTAAGGTAGCGATTAAAATAATACGGGACCTAAGGTTCCAGCGGTGCAGTAATGCCTCTACTTTAGCACCCAGCCCATAATAGGCGAGGAGAACGACAATTCCGAGTGCCCATCCGCCGAATACATCGGTAGGAAAATGGACTCCCAGATAGATACGGGACAATGCAACAAGCAGCGGAATGAGGGCGAAAGCCAGTATCCCCACAACTCTGGGCAGAATGGAGAGTGCGGCACCCCAGAACGTAAGACTAGTCTGAGAATGCCCGGATGGGAAACCGTAACTGGATTCCTTAGCCAAGCCTAGGGATGGATCCAAATCGTAGGGGCGGGGTTGATGGAAAATTTCCTTGACATAGAGATTCAAGAAACTCGAAAAAAGTACCGCAATACCTATCCGAGCACCCGATTCACGATGTATACACCAATAAATAAGAGGCAGCATGGCCAGCAC
>CAZHSK010000101.1:0-5676 GCA_964535235.1 uncultured Treponema sp.
GTTTGGCCTCGTCGTGCAGGGGCTGACCCCATTCCTGGTCGTGGTAGGCCACGTAAAGGGGGTCTTCACCGCACCAGGGGCAACGGGGCTGGGCGGCGGAGCGGGGCTCAGACACCTGCGGCTCTCGGCGCAGCGCGCACCAGGCGCGAATAAAGGTAGGCGCCTATCGTGGCCCCGCCGCCTAAGAATACCGGCAAAGTTCCGGGAAAGAGAGAATAAACCCCGGCCGCCAGGAGTATTGCCCTCAACCACAAGGGTATGGGCCGTGTTATGTAACCCATCCAGAAAAAACCGAAGGCGAATATGGCTATCGTTCCGGTGGCGATAGCCCAAAGGTTGGCCGCCAGCCCTCCTTCCATGAGGAGGCCTGGGTCATAGCAGAAGGCAAAAGGTACGATAAAAGCTAAGAATCCCAGTCGCATAGCCTGAAAGCCTATCTTGTTGGGGTTAGCCCCCGATATGGAACTGGCCGCGAAGCAGGCCAGGGCGACAGGGGGCGTTATATTCGAAATGACGGCGAAATAGAAGACGAACATGTGGGAGGCCAGGGCTGAAAAGCCCATTTTTACCAGGATGGGGGCTCCTAGGGCGGCGGCTAGAATATAGGCGCCAGTGGTGGGAAGACCCATGCCCAGAAATATTGAAATGACCATGATGAGGACAAGACCAAGTATAGGTACGTCCTGGGCAAAGGAGAGGACGAAGCCCACCAGCTTGCCACCGATGCCGGTGAGGGCTACTGCTCCCAGCACAATACCAGCGGTGGCACACGCTATGGCGATGAGAGGGATATCCTTGGCTCCCTGATAAATCGCATCGATAATGCCTTTTAAATCCATGCCCGCATTGAAGAAGACGGAAACCAAGGCCAGCGCCCCAACGACAGCGGCAGCTGCCGGGGTATCCGATATGAACTCTCCAACTCCAGGCACGAAAGAAAGGATTAGATACCCCAGGGCTATAGCGGTACCCACTGCATAGGAGAGTTTTTTCTTCTTCTCATCATCGGTCTTGGGCACAAAGAAGGCCGTTATCCAGCAAAGCACGATGCCCATGATGGCTGCCCTCATAGGCGTAGAACCAGTAAGTAGATAATACACAACACCCACTAAGGGAGTGATCATATATAGCTTCTTGAGTACGGCCTTCCTGGAGGGCAGGTCTTTGGCATCCAAACCTTTGAGGTTATTCTTGTGTGCGGCCAAGCGCACCATGAGAAATACCGCGCCGTAGTACATGATGGCCGGCAGGAGGGCGGCGATCATTATTTTTTTGTAGGGCAACCCGAGGAAGGAGGCCATGAGGAATGCCCCCGCGCCCATGACAGGCGGCATCAGCTGGCCGCCCGTGGAGGCTACTGCCTCGACGGCTCCGGCAAAATGTGCCGGATAGCCTATTTTCTTCATCAAAGGGATCGTGAAGGAACCGGTGCTGTAGACATTGGCCACCGCAGAGCCAGAGATGGAGCCGAAGAGGCAGGAGGACGTGACTGCGATAAGGGCCGGTCCGCCCGGCTGGGTGCCGGTAAAAGCCTGGGCCAGATCCATAAAATAGGCACCAACCCCTGTCTTTTCCAGAAAACCGCCGAAGATGAGGAATACCATGACGTAGGTGGCCGATACTCCCAGGGGAGAAGAGAATATTCCTTCATCGGTGAGGAAAGATTGCTCCACCACCTCGGCCAGGCTGAAGGAAATGCCCTGAAAAAGGCCGCCTATCCTGTCGCCAAAGAGCATGTAGAGGATTGCCACCAAGCCGATTATCGTGATGGGCAGGCCCACAACACGCCTGGAGGCTTCCAGGAGGAGGACAACCAGTAGAATGCCGAGCACCATTTGCGAGGTTGTTACCGGATCGATCTGGACTATCCTGGTGGTGATGCTCCAGTAGTTCATCACAATATAGGCTCCTGGAGCAAAACAGGTGAGGGCGAGGAGAACATCGTACCAGGGTACCTTATCCTTGGATGCTTTTTTGCTCACCGGCCAGAGAAGATAAGCCAGGGGCAGAACCATACTGAGATGAAGGGATCTCTGGAGATAGGCTTCATAGTTGCCGAATACGGAAGTATAGATATGAAAGAGGCCTATCAGAACAATATACACGTAGAGAATCTTCTTGGGTACGCCGGTAAGTTTTCTCATGGGGGACTCCGCGATTAGAGTGGGGAAGCGGGGAGTAAGGCGACCCAGGCGGGTCGCCTTACTCCCCTTTGGGGCTGCAGCCCCTGTCTATCAATTTATTTTACGCTTTTCCAGAACTTGAGCGAACCCGGATGTACGGGCAGGTTGGCGGGCAGGGCGTCCTTGACGTTGAGCTCGCCGAAATCCTTTACCGCGGCGGTTATGCCGGCACGGCCTTCCCACATAGCCTTGTTGAGCTCATATACCAGGTCTTCGGGCAGATCCTTGCGGACCACGATGCAGTTGAAATCTCCGATGGTTTTAACCGGTTCTTTCACGCTCTTGTACACGCCCGGCTCCACAGTGAAGGTGGTGGTGCCATAGGCGTTGGCCAAGGCGTCCAGGGCTTTCTGGCCCACGGGCAGGATGTAGATGGGGGTGGAGCTTTCAATGTTCATGACGATGCTGGCCACCTTGCCTACCGAGAAGGCGAAGAGGTCGAGGTGGTTGTCCGCCATGAGGTCGGCGCCGTTCTCGTAGGAGGTGAACTCGAAGGTCCAGCCCTTTTTCTTTAGCTTATCGTAATCGGTATTGTAGCCCTTCTTGAACATGGCCTTGATTACGAATTCCGATGCAGTGCCGGGCTTGAGGGTGGCGAAACGTACGGGAATATCCTTAGCCAGCACGTCGTCCAGGCTCTTGATGCCGTGCTTGTCCGCGAAGTCCTTGCGGATGATGTAGTAGGTGAACTGGGTGTAGAGGTTGGCCATTACCACTGCATTTTTAATCTGCTTGCCGGCGAAGTCCTCTTCCGCAGCGAGGGCTGCGCCCACTAAGGATACCACCGAGAAGCCGAAATCGCCTTTTTTAAGATCGGCATTTAGAATGTTGGCCACGCCGCCACCGGTGGACGAAGTGGTCTGGATGACATTCTTGCTCCAAAGCTCGGAGAGGGCGGTACCCAGGGCGAACCAGTTGCCTCCCGGAGGTCCTGCCATAAATTTAAGCTGATCGGGCCAGCCGGCCTTGGTCTGGGCACCCGCGCTTGCGGCTACCAATAGAATTGTGAAAATCAGAAGCGCCTTTTTCATCATTCCTCCTCTTGTGTGTAAAAGCAGATTTTTACAATCAATGGCTAGCAGTGTAAAGCCCTGATATTTTGCAGTCAAGTTTTTTTACAAGCAGATGGGCAATCACACTGTGCAGCTCGTCATAAAAACTCCATTGCCGGCCGGGAATATGTAGATGTATATTATTTATAGATATGAAAAAAAATGTTCTTTTTCTCACCGTGGCCTTACTGGCCGCCCTCTTCTTTTTTTCCTGCGCCAGCGCTCCTATGCCTCCTGCCGCCGCTACGTTTGATCCCGCAGAATGGGACGGCGACAGTCTGGTAGGAACACGATACGGGCTTTTAGAAGGAATACAGGATAAAAACAATATCCTATCCTGGCGCGGCATTCCCTATGCATCTCCTCCGGTAGGTGAACTACGCTGGCAGGCTCCCCAAAAGCCATCACCCTGGGAAGGCATACGGCAGGCTCGGCAATTCGGGTCCAAGTCATTCCAGCGATCCTACGTTGGCCCAATCATAAGCGGCTCGGAGGATAGCCTCTATCTCAATGTGTGGAGACCTGGGAGCACTCAGAAGGATTTACCAGTTTATATCTGGATTCACGGCGGCTCCAATACCACAGGCTCGGCCTTCGAAAGCAAGGCCTATTACGGCCATGCCCTGGCATCCAAAGCCAATCTGGTTTTTGTTTCCATCAATTATCGCCTGGACGTGTTGGGTTGGTTTTCCCACCCAGCCCTCAAGACCGGCAACCCCGAAAGCGACTCGGGTAATTTCGGCACCCTGGATATAATCGCCGCCCTGGAGTGGGTAAGGGAGAATATTTCAGCCTTCGGTGGCAACCCGGACAACGTCACCATCGCCGGAGAGTCTGCGGGAGCCCTCAATGTGATGAGCCTTCTTATCGCTCCCAAGGCGAAAGGGCTTTTTCACAGAGCTGTGGTTGAAAGCGGCTATTCCCACGGCCCTGCCATAAGCCCCGAAGCCTATGCGGTCAATCTGGGCATGAGGCTGGCGCTCAAGCAGCGGAAGGCGGCTACAAAGGAGGAGGCTGCCGCGCTTTTAGCCTCCATGAGTTCTTCTGAACTGGCCACCTGGCTGCGCTCGGCAAGCCCCAGAGAACTGCTTACGCTTTCAAAATCCGAGGATCGAAGCATTCTCACCATGCCCTGCCCCATCTTCGACGGCCACGTGTTGCCTGCCGACGGCTTCGCCGCCCTATCCGATCCGGCGCGCAGAGCCGATGTGCCCCTCATAATCGGTACCAACAAAGAGGAGACCAAGCTTTTCCTCATGCTGGCCATGAGCCCGAGGGATCGCGACTACCAGGAACTGGTAACGTTGAGCAGTCTCATGTGGAAGGCCGAGGGGGCTGATTCCATCGCCGATGCATACGCTTCGGGACGTGAGTATAAGGATGGCGCCACCGAAGGCAAAGTGTATGTGTATCGCTTCGACTGGGGGGCCCCCAAGGAAGAAGAGGAGGACGTGATGGGTTCCGTAGCCAGTCGAAGGCTCGGAGCCTCCCATGCCATGGAAATATCCTTTTTCCTTCAAACCGAAAGTCTCTTCGGCTCGGGATTCCCTCTGCAGATTTACACAAAGGCCAACAGAAAAGGCAGGCTGGCTCTGCAATCCACCATAGGCGACTACCTGGCTGCCTTCGCCTGGACTGGGGATCCAAACGCTCCTTTGAGTAAAATCCCTGCAACCAGTGACAGTGGGGGGCAAGGTTACGTCTCGGCCAGAATCCCCTGGGAGCCCTGGAATCCGGAGGTAGAAAAGCCGGCATTCCTCGTTCTGGATGCGGGGCTAAAGGAGCTGAATATCTTTCTGGAGCGAGGAAGGGTTCGCCGGGAAGATGTGATCCAGCGAATGGCTAATCATCCATCTCCAAGTATTAAGGAGCATTTTGCCGCGCTGGCTCCGATATTCCAATAAGGAAGCTTCCACCGCAATTCCGCTGCTTGGCTCAAAGTCTCGATTGACAGGCAATAGTCCATATACTACACTTATGTATAGTATATGGATGTTAAGGATAAAATCGGGATTCTGGCCGATGCGGCAAAATATGACGCATCCTGCTCCAGCGCGGGCAGCGCAAGGCCCAACACTCCCAAGGGCCTGGGAAACGGGGCTGTGGCCGGCATTTGTCATTCCTGGTCGGCGGACGGGCGCTGCATCTCCCTGCTCAAGGTTCTGCTTTCCAATGCCTGTGCCTACGACTGCGCTTACTGCGTCAATCGCCGTTCCAACGATATACCCAGGGCGGGTTTCGAGCCCGGGGAACTAGTTAAGCTTATTATTGAGTTTTACACGCGCAATTACATTGAAGGAGCCTTTCTCTCCTCGGGGGTCCTAGGCTGTCCCGATGCCACGATGGAAAGACTGATTCAGGTCGCCAAGCGGCTCAGAGTGCAGGAGAGTTTCAACGGCTACCTCCACCTCAAGATTATTCCCGGGGCTTCCGAAGCCTTG